>NZ_JAGGQX010000054.1:0-95125 GCF_018613095.1 Bacillus sp. ISL-75 | reverse complement strand
TAGTTGTTTTTGTGGGACGTCTCCCGTATAACTGTTGGCGCAGTTGTACATCATGGGAGGCGTCTTTTCCTTTCTCCGGAATTATACGTGGACATTATACTCGTCCACTTCCGGACAGGCAATACCGTCAACTATGGGTAAATTATGGGTGTCAAAAACACTGAAGAAAAAAGAGAACGATTAAGACAAAGTGAAATAAAAAATAATCCAACTGGTTCTTTAAACGATTCATTAAATAGAGGAAGTAATGGGAATTTAACTGATTTAACTGGTGGTATGGGTTGGAAAGGGACAGGAATACTAATTATTGTAATAATAGTTGGATTTGTTTTATATAAACTGATTTTTTGAAGAGGAGTGCTGCCATCAATCGAAGGCGGCTTTTCTTATTGTGCTAACGGAGCAGTTTAGCATTCCTGTAGATCGTTAATTATCAGGTTTGAAAAAAATAGAGCCCTCAGTAAGATACGAGTATAGAGTCCAATCTAACTCTGAATCTTAAGGAGGAAGCCCTACTATGAATTTTAAAATGCAAGACAAACAAAATCAACTAATAGAAAGAATTTCCGATACACATCTAATTGTAGGTGTGGATATAGCCCAACAATTACACGTTGCAAGAGCTGTTAACTTCCGTGGAATTGTAGTTGGAGATCCTCTTACATTTGAAAATAATGAAGAGGGGTTCGTAAAACTATTAAGTTGGATTCAAAACTTACAAAAACTAAAAAACTTAGATTCAACAATAGTGGGTATGGAACCTACAGGACATTACTGGATTAACCTATCAAAATGGCTGAATAAACAAAACATTGAGGTAGTTACTGTGAATCCCCACTTAGTAAAAAGGAATAAAGAGAATCGTGACAATACTCAATCGAAGAGTGATAAAAAAGATGCCCTCGTTATAGCGGATATGGTGAAAAACGGCTACTATTCCTTTGTTCGTCCAACATCCGAATCATTTGAGAAACTTAGAGTTCTAATTTCTAACCGTGATGTAATAGTCAAACGTCTCGTGATGTCTATTAATCAAGTAAATCGATGGGTGGATGTGGTCTTTCCAGAAATCAGACAAGTGTTTAAAGATGTAACGTGCAAAGGGGCGATTGCAACCCTTCGTTTATTTCCTACACCGGATGAAATAACTTCACTAGAAACAATAGATGTCATGAGGGGGTGGAAGTCTTTAATGCAGCGGCAACCAGGACCCAAAAAGGCTCAATTACTAATCAATCTAGCAAAATCCTCGATTGGAACTGGACAAGCACTGGACGCTTATAAGTTCCATTTAGAACAATTACTGGAGGAGTATGACCTCGCTGTAAAACAACTCGAAAGAGTTGAACAATAAGTTAAAGAAGTTCTCTATAAATTACCATTTGCCAAAAAACTACTTATGATTAAAGGAATAAGTGAAATTTCATTAGCAGGTATATTAGGAGAGGCAGGGAATTTAAGTGGATTTTCTCTTCGTAATCATCGTAGGTGTAACCTTCCTGCGCCGTTTCGTATCCCTCGTCGTATCCCATTTCATAGATTAGTTTGTCCGAATACATATTCCAATCTTCTGTTTCACTCTTACTGGCAGGTTCAATCGCAACCGCTTCTTCTTCCTCTTCAGATGGAGCTTCCGCTTCGGCCTCGTCCCAGCTTTCTTGATAGCCCTCTTCATAGGAGGCGGGGGCGTAATCCTCTGAGTAGTTGCCGGAATCGAAGTCTACTCCATCCTGGTAATCGGCATAGCCTTGATCATATCCTTCCTGTTTGCTCGTTGCATAGCAAACTTCCAACCCAGCGTCATGCCCCTCTTTAATGCCTTTTTCAAATCCATCTCCGTAAGCCTGTGGTCCCTCCCACCACCATTTGTAATCTTCCTCGCATTGAGACGTATAACTATACGCTACCTCGTAGCCCTTGTTGTAACCTTTATTATAGTCATCAGTTCCATTTGAATTTCCGTTGTGATAGTGATATTCTCCATATCTCAGCCCCCAGTCGTCGCAATTGGTCCGGCACGTATGCCCGCCATTTGCGTCGGTATTCCCGGGATGCGCCATTACGAGATTAGTAGAATGTAGAAGCAGAAAAACCATCACCACCAGCCAAACGCTTACCCTTTTCCCCATCTCAATTCCTCCAGCCAACCCACCGTTTTTTTCTCTCTGGCAGGTACATTATAGCACTATCTTCCTATTTATGGATGTTTCCCTAGGAATTTATATATAAATAAGCCACTCGTATGAATGGCTTATTCGCATCTATAATTCTGGATATCTCCAAAATTCCGGAGACCCTGGTTCTAGACGATGAATTTTCTCGATAAAGAAAGAAGGATTTTCTCTTGCTGCTGTTTGAATCTTCTTTTTGGCCCAGCTACTGGGATGGTCAAACCCGTGGTGAAGAGCTGTTTTTTCGATTCATGGATGGCTAAAGGGGCAGGGAGTGCAAGAAGGATCTACAGAAAAAATTAGGAATACTTATTTATACATTCGTTTGCTAAGGATTTAGTGAGTATATGTTTAAAAACATTCATTGTCGCCTGTCTGAATATTTTCTTCAGAATCATAAAAGGTTCGGACCAGGATATAGGTGCGAACCCAATATTTCAAATATTTCAAAATGGCTGTCATGTGTGTTTTAACAATTTGATCATACTCTTTCACTCTTTATTCCTATATGATAAATATTCTAAAAATTTCTTGGACGCAAGGGAAAGTGATTTTTGTTCTCTCATAGCAACACCAATATTTCTAAAAGCAGGAACCTCAAGCTCTTTCGCTATAATTTTGTGAGGAATACGCTGTAATATCAATTCTGGTAATATACTGATTCCTAGCCCATTTTCCACCATAGACATAATGGCATAGTCATCCCATGTTGTAAAATTAACATGCGGTGAAATATGGTGTCTCTCAAAAATTTCAGAGATTTCTGCTTTTGCCCCCTTTTCCAACAGCATAAACGGACTGTTCAGTAAGTCGTTGATGGGAAACTTTTCGCAATTAGCAAGAGGATGATTTTGTGGAATTACTACCAGCAAACGATCTTGTTCCAAAAAGATTGTTTCAAGTTCTGCATTTGTCGGTAGCCGCAAGAATCCAAAGTCAACGCGCCCATTTAGGATCCAGCTCTCAATTTCTGTATAATCACCAAGCAGAAATTCAAAATTTATCATTGGGTAATCCTTCTTGAAAATTTTAATAATGTTAGGGAGCCAATGAGATGCTACGCTGGAAAATGTCCCAATACGAATCATCGCAGATTCAAAATTATGTAAGTCTTCGATCTGCTTCATTAAGATTTCATACTCATTACAAATTCGCTTTAATTGGGGCAGTAACTTTAAACCATCTGAGGTTAAATTAATACCAGCCCGTCCTCTTTCAAAAAGGAAAATCCCCCATTCCTTTTCTAAATCGTTTATCATACGGCTAATCCCAGACTGTGAATAGTCCAATATTTCGGCAGCTTTTGTAAAACTACCCAATTCTACTGCTTTGACAAATGCCATATATTTTTGGATATTCATATCTCTTTCCTCATCCCATCTGATTTTGTCATACATATCATGATAAACATTCGTTTTTGTAATGTATGTGATTATGATATATTTTTACTATTAATTATTCAAGTTAGGAAAGGAAAAGGTGTAAAACGATGTTTTTTGTGAGTGATATTATGGAAAAAGCTCCAGACAGCTACAAGTCTCATCTACAAGAAACGGCCTATGAATCATTGACAAAGTTACAGATTCCATTTGAACGAGTGAGTACAGATGAAGCAATTTCAATGGAGGACTGTATTGAGATCAATCAAAAATTGGATATGAAAATGGTAAAAACGCTGTTCCTCAGCAATAGTAAAAAGACAGAATTTTATTTATTTATAACGACCGCAGATAAACCATTCAAAGCAAAAGATTTCAGCAATGCACTCGGCATATCACGCGTCTCCTTTGCTCCTGCAGAACTAATGGAACAAATTCTGGGTGTAAAAATCGGAGCTGCTACTGTATTTGGTGTTTTAATGGACAGGGGAAATCTTGTGCAGGTGGTTTTCGATAAGGATGTTCTTTTGGAAGAGTGGTATGGATGTAGTGATGGAACTACAACCGGATATATGAAGGTCAAAACAGAGCTGATCGTCAATGACTTTCTAACCTAGCAAAGTACATTCCTAAAGTGATCGAAATATAAAAAAATGGGTGCAAACTGGATATCTTTGTTTAAAGCATACGCACAAATCGGTGAAGTATTTCTACCCTTGAATATTATTGAGGTCATGTGATCACTTATATTAAAAACGGATTAAGAATCTGCGAAATATAAGCTGTTTCGCAGATTCGTAGGAGTAGACGATGAAATCTAAAATTCAGTTTATATTATCAATGATTATTTTCGGTACAATTGGTTTAGTTGTTCGAAACATTGATCTATCATCGAGCGAAAGAGCTTTACTAAGCAGTTTCCTAGGATGCTTATTTTTACTGCTAGTATTCTTCATGATTAAGAAAAAAATATCATGGAATTTAGTTAAATCTAATGCTTTATTTTTGATTCTTTCAGGTATTGCATTGGGAGGAAATTGGATTTTTCTTTATCAATCGTATGACCATACGACAATTGCCAATGCAACGCTAGGTTATTACTTTGCACCTGTGTTTGTGATGATTCTTTCTCCCTTTGTACTTCGGGAACAGTTATCCATTAAAAATATTGTGTGTATTGGTGTAGCGATCATAAGTATGTTAAAGATTGTAGGAGAAGGCGTGAGTGCATCCAGATCAGATGATATACTTGGACTTGCCTTTGGATTAATCGCAGCTGCATTTTATGCTGCGTTATTGCTTTTAAATAAATTTATTAAAGATATGGGAAAGTTAGAGCTGACCATCATTCAGCTTGGAACAACCACTTTACTTCTAATGCCATATGTTTTCCTTACTGAAGGCTTTGGTATCTTAGAAGTATCAGTTTCTTCTATTCCTTTTGTTTTAATTTTAGGGATTATCAATACAGGGATTGGATTTTGGTTATTTTTCTCTGGTATGGAAAAATTAAAAGGACAGAGTATAGCTATGCTAAGTTATGTAGATCCATTTGTAGCTATATTGATTTCTGCAATTATCCTGAAAGAACAAATGACTATTATTCAAATGCTGGGTGGTGCACTCCTGTTGGGTTCTACATTTGTTAGTGAAACTAAATTTATTGGATTATCCAAGCAGAGCACTAAAATTTTATCGAAATAGTGATAAGATCTGTGGGGCATTTTTCACCACTGCTCTTATTTTATGTTATCTATAATAACTAAACTTTATTAATATCTTCATTCACTCTGGCTTTTTGTATTCATCTCAACGCTTGCTGCAACTTTCTTTTTATTCAAAGAACATATACAAAAGTCACTTTAGTTTACCCACTGTTCTTTGTATTTTTATACATAGAACAAAACATCACCATTATTGTTTTATACAGAGAGAAAAATTGGAGGGGAACTTGTGAATCAAAAACGATTATTACTAACATATGGTTTATTATTTTTTGTCACGGCTATTTGGGGACTCAATATTGTTATAATTAAAGTATTGGTGGAAGATTTACCTCCACAAACAATGACGGCATTTCGAATTATGATGGCTGGGATTACAGCATTAATCATAATCGTTATTGGAAAATCCTTTCGTCGTTTATCGAAAAGGGAATGGATTTATACACTGCTCGGAATGTTATTTGGTGTCATTCTACATCACTCGCTTATAGCAGTAGGCTTAACAATGATTGATGCTTCTAATGCTTCTTTAATCCTCGCATTAGTACCGCTTACAACAGCAATACTTGCCGCACTCTTCTTAGGTGAGCAATTAACAAGGTGGCGAATGATAGGTATTATTCTCGCATTTACCGGTGTCTTTTTTATTCAAGGCGGTTCACTCATTAGTATGGAATTATCTAAAGGAGAATTTTATTTATTTATTGCCATGTTGGTCCAAGCCATTAGTTTTATTTTCGTAAAAAAAGCAACAGAAACACTTGATTCAAAACAGTTAACCACAATAATGTCCCTAGCAGGCTCAGTTGGTTTGTTGATCATCAGTTTTATAACTGAACCTGGGGGAGTCAATGAAATGACTTCTGCCTCTTTATTTATTTACTTTTTATTTATCGTGTCAGGGGTGGTGTCAACAGGAGTGGGGTATATTGTTTTTTATGGAGCTATTCAGCAGATAGGGGCAGGGCAAGCCGCCTTATTTGATAACTTTGTTCCGTTTTTTGGTCTTGTATTCTCCGTACTTTTCTTAAATGAAACAATTACAGCTTCACAATTATTTGGATTTGTTTTTATTGTGGCTGGAGTTTTCTTTGGTACAGGTTTTATTGAAAAACTATGGGCGAAAAAGCATATACGGATTAATAATCCAAAAAAGAGTGTAGGATAACCTACACTCTTCCTAGTATTAGCAATTTGAGGTTTTTATTTCTCAACCTTGCGCAGAAAGATTGTTATGGATATTAATAAATCGCTTGTTATGAAAATAAAGAACGACCATTAAACAAAATAAATAACCACTTAACCAACCAATAATGCTTGAACCTGACTTTAACCTTTTGACACACCAATTATTCACCGGTACCCCTAATCCTTCTTGCAGTATCATAGCTTTGCTTTTTATTCGAGTCTATGTCCCAACCAGTCTCAAACACGTTTATACAAGTAGGGGGCGAACTGTTTAGTTGACGGGATCCGAGTCCCACGGGCAGGTACGTTCTATCCTGGCTACTGTTATAATAAAACCATATAAAAAATGGTCAACCAGAAATATCTGGTGATCTTAAAATAGGAAAGGGCAACATTCCTGTAATAAAAGACACTGTGAAAAGCACAAGAATGTGAAAAAATTCACTTAGTTAAAGAAGAGCAAGTTTTGGCGCCTAACCAGGCGTTTTTATTTTTGTATGATACAGAACACTTGTTTGTGTGTAATAAGGGTGATGAAATGAAGGAGGTGACCGAAATGGCAATACGAGATCGTGGTAAATTAAAATGGCAGCCAGCCTCATTCATGCCGTTAGCATTCAAAATGCAGCGCGAAATGATCAAGGATCAGGAGCGTATTGCAAAGCCGATATGATTATGCGGGATGCTGGTGCTGACATGAAGGATCGGCTTAAAGCTTCTGAATACATCGCGAAGAATAACGGTGCATTTGTGGAGAAAAAGGAGCTGCAGTGTGCTTTCAATAATAAGATTGAGTTTAGTTTTGTGGATCCATCCTTAGAGGAGAATTAAGGAAATGCTGCTTATTTTGAAAAACCTAGTGAAAATGTATCTGCTTATACGGCAAGTCGTTATAAAGCAAATGGAAACATTGAAAATAGTAGAAAGTTTAAATTACCAAAGTCCAATAATAAAACAAAATTTTTCCTACGCTAAGGGGAAAATTGGCTTTTTTGATGCTAAAATTTTGTTTAGACATATTTTTACCATTTTGATAGATGATCCCAATTGGGCCATAGTCTTCCATCAGAGCTTTTTAAGATTTAAAGGACTGCTGTTCATTTTACAGCGCAATGCGTAATTCGATATAGTCAAAACTAAATTTAAAAATCATTAATATCATTATCAAGAAACAGAAAAAATCAAATGTCGGTGATGCCTTAACGTATGAAAAATAGGCTTTATTCATGTCGAATTTTGCTAAGCGTATGTTTTCCGCGTTTTGTTGGTGGGACCCCTAACCATACACGAAAAGAATTTTAATTTTGCGTATGACCTAGATAGCAACACCACTCAGTGCATTGTAAACCATAATCCATTCAACAAATTCCGGTAGGAAACAGCAGCTGGTGGTATCGGTGGTGGAGGAATAAGTGGAACTACTATTGGTCTATACCACGGATTGTGGTGATGTAAAAATATGTAATGATACATTAATATCATCCTTTCATTTATAGTCACAGTAGACTATGAGCGTTCACCTAAATATGATTGGATGGAAGCCTAGCTTTTTTAATTATATATTTGTATGAATTATTATGCGTTAGATTCAAAAAAGGGAGGAGTAAGAATGAATTGCTATGGTTTTAGAGGATGTAAATTGGAAAATAGCTTTGACTCCTCGTTTTCCTGTCGAACCATTATATATGACAGCTATGGTTTTGGTACTGAAGATGAGAAGACCTACGATGAAGATGTAAACCTAAAAGCACCTCGGTTAAGTTACGAATTGTTATCGCAGCTAAGGGGAATGCTATGATGGAATTTGATTTTTTGAAATTGTAATAGCATATATTGGACATCAAGGAGACGAGTTATGTATGATTCGAAAAAAAATCGGAAGCATTCGGCTTTTAACAAGATCTTAAACAATATTGAATCGTCAAATTTTCCGTCTCCTAACGTTCAAAATGTAGATTTAAACATCGAACTCGCTATAAACGAGAAGATACTTAGAGAGATATTTCAAGATTGTTCAGATATCATTTTTCGCCCAATCCAAATCCACGGTGAAACCAAACTATTTTTAATTTATATTGATGGTTTGAGTGATACAAAGACTCTAGATGAAGTAGTTTTAAAGCCAATGATGTTTGATGGGCTTCCCAATGGATTGGGAAAAGTTCCAACGTTAGAACAAGTCATCGAACAGCAGCTTGTTGCTATCACACAAGTTCAGAAGATTTCTACAATTAAAGATGTGGTTGATGGCATCTTGAAGGGGAGTAGCATCATTTTAGTCGATGGAGAAAGTAGGGCATTAGTCGCGGACCTCAAAGGATTCGAAAAACGAGGTGTTGAGGAACCAGCTGCCGAAACAACTATCCGTGGACCAAGGGATGGGTTTACAGAAACATTGCGAATCAATACAAGCCTTGCACGCAGACGAATAAGAAGTGCAAAACTCAAAATGGAGTCTATTACTGTTGGTCAAGTTTCTCAGACCGATGTTGTCATTGCGTATATTGATGGAATTGCCACGAAAACAGTCCTAGAGGAAGTCCGGAAAAGAATCAGAAGAATCCAAATTGACGGGGTGATGGAATCAAGTTATATCGAAGAATTTATTGAGGATTCCACCTGGTCTCCATTTCCTCAAATCCAAAATAGCGAGCGCCCCGATATCATATGTTCCAGTTTGTTAGAAGGCAAAGTCGCCATTTTCGTCGATAATACCCCATTTGTGTTGGTCGTTCCGATGACATTTTGGAGTGGCCTACAGGCGGCGGATGATTATTATGAACGGTCTATATATACGACTTTCGTTCGATTCATCCGCTATAGTTTATTTAATATTGCGCTGCTTCTCCCGTCTTTGTATGTTGCAATCATAGCATATCACCCGCAGCTTATTCCTACAACTCTTCTAATCAGTATTGCTGCTTCCAGGGAAGGGGTCCCGTTTCCTACCGTCGTTGAGACGTTGTTGATGGAATTTATGTTTGAAGGTCTTCGTGAAGCAGGTATTCGTTTGCCAAAACCTATTGGTTCAGCTGTTAGTATAGTGGGAGCGCTCGTCATTGGGCAAGCTGCTGTACAGGCAGGTATCGTATCTGCGCCCGTAGTGATTGTTGTATCTACGACAGGCATTGCATCGTTTGCAATACCACGATACAACCTTGGGGCTTCATACCGACTTCTTCGTTTCCCGATGTTGATTTTGGCAGGAACACTAGGCTTATATGGAATAATATTTGGCATTTTTTTAATGATAATACATCTCCTCGGACTTCGTTCGTTTGGAGTTCCATATATGAGTCCAGTATCTCCGTTAATTCCCGAAGACTTGAAGGATGTATTCATTCGTGTACCTAGATGGAGCATGACCTATCGTCCTGCATTCATCTCTGGAGCAGATAAAAAGCGTGTTCAGGATGGTCAACAACCAAGCCGAAATGAGGGAGACCAGATAGATGAATAGGAAACTAATCGTTTTTTTCATTTTCGTTCCATCAATGTTCTTCCTCACGGGTTGTTGGGATAGTATGGAGTTAAACGATCGTGCCATTGAACTCGCATGGGGGATCGACAAAGCCAAGAACAAGGATATTCAGATAAGTACACAGATTATAATCCCGTCCAAAATAGGTGGAGGACAGGGAGGTGGTAGTGGAGGAAGTCAGGGAAAACCCTTTTTTGTTGCAACGGGTATTGGAAAGGATACACTCGATGCAGTACAGCAAATGCAGACAAAGCTTTCTCGACAAATATTTCGTGGCCAGCGGCGGGTCATCGTGATTGGAGAATCACTGGCTAGACAAGGAATCAAAGATGTATTAGATACTTACACTCGGGATCCCAACATCAATTTACTCACGGATATTTTTGTTATCAAGGGAGGAACTGCCAAGGATTTTCTAAAAACGTCGTACCCGCTAGAGAATATACCCGCGCTAGGGGCTTTAAAAGAATATAACCAAATGGGGGCCCTAAATGAAGTAGGATTTCTAAACTTTTTACTCTCTGCAACCAGTGAGGGTAGTTACCCAACCATGCCTGCAATTGCATTTGGATCCCCCTCTTCTTCATCAATAGGGGATCAATCCAATACGAAAGGTTTTAGTATCGCAGGAACTGGAATTTTTAATAAAGACCTTAAATTGATTGGGTTCTTAGATGTAGAAGCAGGAAAGGTGCTACGCTGGGTAACTGGAAACCTAGATAAACTGACAATTACAGCCTTTGTACCTCAAAAGAAAGGCTATGTTAGTTTGGATATAAACAAGTTGGATAGTATGATTAAGCCCATGATGCAAAGGAACAAGATAAAAATATTTATCACATTAAATGGACAAGGAATGATTCGAGAAAACAACACGAGTCTAGATCTTACTCAGATCAAAAATATTACCATTGCTCAAAAAGCATTGGACAAACATGTTGAAAAAATGGTACTAAAAACCGTGACAAAGATACAAAAAGAGTATGGGACCGATGTCTTTGGAATTAGTGATGTAATTCAGAGAAAAAATCCACATCAATGGAAGTCCTTAGAGAAAAACTGGGATAGAAAGTTTTCGGAAGCTGAGGTTTCTGTAAAAGTAAATTTAACGGTTCGACGAATAGGAGTAACAGGACCATCAATATTTGACAGAAAATCAGATTGACAATAAAGTTGGCCGATCTACCCGTACTAACGAAATCCTAACACGTTTTTTTATTTAAACACCTTTTTCCGAAACCACGTTACGATGAATAGTATGGTTGGTAATACTAAATACATTGGTACCCAAATATAAGGTGCCAATATTTTCATGTGTTGATAGTAGATATGCTCGGAGATGTTTTTTGACATTGTCATTCCTAAGAACAGTACAATAATGACTGCTGGGACGACAAGTTTACGATAGTCCTTCATACGCAACAATTGCTGGATACCTTTTACCGCTGCGAACACGAGAATCGAAGCATGCAAAAATGCCGTTGTAAAAAAATATATGACTCCAATAATTTGTAAGTTTTCAATAAATTCTCCGACACGGATTAAACTCAATAATGTGTAAAGCGGATACAGAAAATGTGAAAACAGACTTCCATAAACTGAAATAGCTAACATGTCAAAGCATGTTAACATGATTGCAGATAGTAAAATGGCAAGAATAGTAATCCTCCTAATCTTTTCAGGATGCGATGTCTCTGTCCAGAACATGGCGAATATGATTGTTATCCCAGAACTCAGATTTATACCGCCTGGATACACAACCTTCCAGATGGGTCCCCATCCGTTTTCTAATATAGGTTGAAGATTTTTTAGATGCATTACACCTGAGCTAAAAAGAAATATTACCTCAATACCAAAAAGCGCCAAAATGATGGGAAGAGTTAATTCTGCGAACCGAGAAATGATCTCAAAATCACCATAAAGGATATATAGAATGAGTAGGGCAAATACCCCTGTAATTATTATAAGTGGTGTTTTGAATAATAATGTTGTTGAAATCATATCTCTAATATCTCCAAGAACGCGTGATGATTGATACAGAAACAAGAGAGGATACAAAAATGCAATGGGTATTCCTATCCATCGTCCAAATTGTGCCGGAAACCACTGAACAAGAGTTAACCCTGGGTTCATACGCATTAAGGAAGTGTATAACAAAATAACGAATATGCCTAGAAAAGCTGAAACTAGTTGACTAATCCACGCATCTCGGCCAGCTGCGGCTCCAAAGCCAAATATAATGTTTGTTCCTAATTGGAAAATAAATATCATTGCAAACAATTGATATGAGGAAATTTTATACATTTATATCCTCCTTGAATTCGAGAAAAATAAGAGTAGGTGAGAAAATAGAAAAATATAGTAAATATCTATTGTGTGATGTAGTAGTGCTTAATTTCCCTCTCGAATCTGGGGGATCCAAGGGAGGTATTCGTTAATACTGTTGTATTAACGAATATCAGTATAAATTATAGCCATTGGTAAGAGGTAGTAAACTAGAAGAAGGATTTCAACTAACAAAAGATCATAAAACCCACCTTTTTATAGGACATTAGAAAAATGGCCTAGTGCAAAATGAATCTGATAGACACTCCCATTTTGAATATATCTTCTAGTATTGAGCCTCTCGTTAAAAGAGGCTCTTTTGTGTTGAAAAGGTATACAAAATGTGGCAGTAACTAGATATTTGCTTCGACACATTTGTCTAAATCGTTAGGAATACAAGGATATGATTTCTACTCTACTAGGGATTAATAATATGGAGTAAATTGTAAAACAGGATGAAAAAGTGGAAATACTGCTTCGTAAGATCTTAAATAGCTTTCTCACCTAATAATACAACCCTTTTCATTTTAAGTGAAAAACTGTGTATTAATCTAAACCGTAAAACTTCTTATACTGAAAACGTAATCAGAAAACGTTTTGTTGAAAACAGGATAAGGAGGAAATATAGATGAGTAATTCTTGGCTTGATTTAGAAGGAAAAGTAGCAATTGTAACAGGTGGTGCTTCTGGTATTGGTTTATATATTACAAGGGAACTATTAAATAATGGAGTCAAAGTGGTTGTCTCAGATTTGAATGTAGAGGAAGGACTACAAGATGATGGATCTTATTTTATAAAGTGTAATGTGACAAATAAGGAAAGCGTTGACAATATGGTAGCCAAAACAGTTGAACTGTTTGGCTCAGTGGATATTTTAGTAAATAACGCAGGTGTAAATCTTCCAAGATTATTAGTAGATGTCGTAGGAGAAAAACCGGAATATGAGTTAAGTGAAAAGGACTTTGACTTTATGGTAGCTGTAAACCAAAAGGGACCATTCCTTTGTGCACAGGCTTCTGCTAAGGAAATGTTAAAGCAAAATAAGGGTGTAATTGTTAACATTGCTTCAGAGGCTGGACAGGAAGGATCGGCGGGCCAAAGCTGTTACTCTGCAACAAAAGGAGCAGTAATCTCCTTCACTCGTGCGTGGGCAAAGGAATTAGGCAAATACAATATCCGTGTTGTTGCCGTAGCCCCTGGTATTATGGAAACAACAGGATTGAGAACAGATGCATATAATGAAGCTCTTGCTTATACTCGAGGAGTTACAGTGGATGGACTAGCGACCGATTATAGTAAGTCCATTCCTTTAGGACGAGAAGGAAAATTAAGTGAAATAGGCGATCTAGTTTCTTACATTGCTTCAGACCGTGCAAGTTATATTACGGGTACAACGTATAATATCTCAGGCGGTAAATCTCGCGGTTAAAAAATAACTGGAGCTTTTTAAGAGTCAGATAAAGCCTTTATGTGAATGTCTAATAGGTGGGCAATTTGGAATTAGAACAAAATCTTTAATTGCCCGATATATTTAAATTTAGACATTCACTTTTAAAGAGAAGGTGGTGATTAAATGTCTGACGTATCAATAGATAAACTACTTTTCCAGTTAATTGAAATGACGAGAAAAAAAGAATACTGCTCATTAGATTATCTTGCAGAAACAATGGAGGTTAGTACTAGGACCATCCGTAATTATATGAAGCAGCTAAACAGTGACTTGAATGGGATCGCTGCATTAATCAACGAAAAGGGTAAAGGCTACCGTCTGGTTATTGAGGATGAGCAAAAGTTTGAGGAACTGATGGGGAAAATTAATGCAGAGAATAATTTTCTAGACTCACCACAGCGGCGGATTGCTTTTATAATTGATCGATTAATAAACTGTGATAAGACGAATACCCTGGATGAATTGGCTTTTGATATGAATATAGGCAGAACGACTCTTGTAAATGAATTGAAAAAATCAGCAGTGGCCTTGAAGTCTTATAATTTAGTGATTCGTGGGAAACCAAACAGCGGCATGTATTTAAGTGGTAATGAACATGATTTGCGTTTTTTTATCTTAGATAA
The DNA here is from genome assembly GCF_018613095.1 of Bacillus sp. ISL-75. Classification (NCBI taxonomy): domain Bacteria; kingdom Bacillati; phylum Bacillota; class Bacilli; order Caryophanales; family Bacillaceae; genus Bacillus; species Bacillus sp. ISL-75. The sequence continues at coordinate 80,784 of NZ_JAGGQX010000054.1, read as the reverse complement.
CGTTTATGACTTTTTGTATAGCCTCTATCCATTAGATGAGGATATTAAAGAAGCGATAATAAGGATTGCCAATCAATATGATTTGGAATCTACCACCCAAAATAGGTTAATGCAATTTGTCATTGTCATGTTGGACCGACTTTTAAAAAATCATCCACTTATGGGGATTCAAGAGAAACATCACAAGCTTTTGAACACAAAAGACTATCAAATTGCATTAGAAGTTATTGAGGTAATAGAAAGTCATTTGCCTATCACCATTTCTGAGCCTGAAATTTTGTTTATAACGTTACCGATTGCTGGTCGAAGAACCCCGACAAACAATCGAACGATGGTTGATATTACGATTACCGAAGATATTAAAAACCTGTTAAATTTGATATTCGAACAGATTGGTTTGGATAAGGGGATTATTCATGAGAATCAAATCTTTTTTAAGGATTTACAATATCATTTAACGTTTATGTTAAACCGTCTGATGTTTGGTTTGCGTTTGAAAAACCCTTTACTATCCGATGTGAAGGAGAAATATCCTGTAGCCTTTAAAATGGCTGCGATTGCTGGACAAGTTATTGAAAATGAATATAATCTTGAGGTTACTGATGATGAGCTTGGTTATATAGCTTTCTATTTCGGAGTTTTTATTACTCAGAATGAAGTAAAGGTTAAACGTTTGAATAGGGTTGCGGTCGTTTGCGGAACCGGAAGAGGAACAGCTAAATTGGTTGCTATACAATTACAACGTGTTCTTAATCAAAATACAGAAATTGATCTATTTCCGGAAAAAGAGGTAACGAAAGAACAATTAGCTGATTATGATATTGTTTTTTCAACAGTAAAAATTGGATTTGAGACCGACTCACCATTAATCATGATCAATGAGATATTTGATGAAAATATTGTTTCACGGGAAATTGAAAAAGTAACCTATTTGAAGAAGTTTAAGCTTAAAAATGCTCGAAGTCATCATTCCATCGTAAAACTTCTAACAAATGAAGAAAAATACTTCATTTTAGATAGTAGGAAAAGTTATCACGGAAATGTGAATGAAATGATAGATGCTTTAGTGAAGAAGGGCTATTTCGACGAGGGTTTTAAAGAACGGCTTAAGATAAGGGCAGAAAAAGGATCGATGGTTTTTGATCAGTATATTGCCTTACCGCATACCGTTAATCATAAATCTAATAAAATAGAGCTTGCACTGGGGGTATTCCCGGAAAAGATAACAGTCGATGGAAAAGAAATAAAATTAGTCTTTCTGTTAGGAATACCGGAACAAACAGATAACGATGCGAGTCTTTTAGTGAAAATTTACGATGAGATCATTCAAATTGCTGCTGACAAACAATTGATAAATCAATTGGCTAGTACCAACAGCTATGAGGATTTATCGCTATACCTCGAACAAGCAAGTAGGTCATAAATCAATTTGTAAGGAAGTGAAACGATGCAAATTTTTATCATCATGATATTTATTGCAGGTGCATTTGTCTTTCAAATGGCCTTAGGTTATTTGCAAATCAAGCATTTTTCGAAAGCGTATGCAGAGTTACGCAGGATTGGAAAAGTAGCAATCGGGAAAAAGCCTGGAAAGGTCCGCGCAGGTACCATTGTCATGTTTGCTGTAACCAATAGCGGGAAGATTCTGAAGGCAAAGAAAATCCAAGGAGTCACTGTCATGGCACAAGTCAGGGATTTGGATGGCTTTGAGGATAAAAACATTAAAACACTTGAAGAAAAAGATATGGCACATTGCAATAAACTATTAAAATTAGCCATTCTGGATGCAGTTCATAATTACAAAGTTATCATGAGCGGTGGCGAAATTCCGGAAAAGAATAGTCTTTTTAAACGCATGATGCTGCAGGCAGAGCGTGTGGCTGCCATAAAAAAATAATAAGAGGTGAAAGATAATGGATTATATCGTTTTATTTGCCGAAGGTTTTATGAAATTATTCCAAACTGGTGCAGGCGTGTTTATTTCATGGATGAAAGGGATCGTTCCGGTTGTTTTGTTATTAATGGTTGCGATGAATACCTTGATTCAGTTGATTGGAGAAAAACGGATTAACAGGTTGGCGATGGCTTCTTCGAAAAACCCGTTCTTAAGATATTTAGTTCTTCCGTTTATTGGGTCGTTTATGCTGGGTAATCCAATGGCATTGTCACTAGGACGTTTTTTACCAGAAAAATATAAGCCAAGCTACTATGCTTCTGGAGCGTATTTTTGTCACACAAGCAATGGATTATTTCCACATATCAACCCAGGTGAATTGTTTATCTTTCTCGGGATCGCAGCAGGGATTGAAAAGCTTGGTTTTAGTACAGCCGAATTAGCGGTTCGGTATCTTTTAGTTGGTTTGGTGATGAACTTCTTTGCTGGCTGGATTACAGATTTTACGACAAAATTGGTTGAAAAACAGCAAGGAATCAAATTGAAAACAGAAGTGAAGTTACATCACTAAGATGTGGGAGGGTTTAAGATGACTGAGTATCGTTCGATTAAAATAGTAAAAGGCAGCGGTGGTTTCGGGGGTCCACTGACGATTTCACCAACTGCAGCTAAAAATAAAATTGTTTATATTACAGGCGGCGGTGCAAAGCCGGCGATCGTTGATAAAATTGCTGAACTAACCGGTGCCGAGCCTGTGAATGGTTTCCAAACATCCGTTCCAGAAGAACAGATTGCTTTGGCTATTATTGATTGCGGCGGCACATTACGCTGTGGAATCTACCCGCAAAAGCGGATTCCAACTGTCAACATTATGCCGACAGGAAAAAGCGGTCCATTAGCTAAATTTATCACTGAAGATCTTTATGTTTCTGCCGTGGATGTCGATCAAATTGAGTTAGTTGATAGTGCTGAAGCGTCCGTAGCTGCTGCAGCTGAAAAACTCCCTGAGCCTGAAAAAGAGTTCAAGTATAGCAGTGATAAGAAGATATCTCAAACTCTCGCAGCAAATAAAAATCAAAGCATTATAACAAAATTCGGCCTTGGAGCAGGAAAAGTAATTAGCACCTTCTATCAAGCAGGTCGTGATGCTGTACAAACATTGATTAACACGATCATTCCTTTCATGGCGTTTGTATCTTTGATAATTGGAATTATTCAAGGATCCGGAATTGCAAAAGTATTCGCTAAAATTATGTCACCACTTGCAGGAAATATTTGGGGGCTGCTATTAATCGGTCTAATCTGTTCTTTACCGTTTTTGTCTCCATTACTTGGACCTGGAGGGGTTATCGCGCAGATTATCGGAACACTCATTGGGGTGGAAATTGGTAGGGGAACTATCCCTCCAAACCTGGCTCTACCAGCTTTGTTTGCCATTAATACGCAAAATGCCTGTGACTTTATTCCTGTAGGGTTAGGACTTGCTGAAGCAGAAGCTGAAACAGTAGAAGTTGGTGTACCATCTGTTCTCTACTCGAGGTTCTTAATAGGGGTTCCAAGGGTATTTGTTGCCTGGCTAGCAAGCTTTGGTTTATACCACTAAAATTCTTACAGCTCCAGAATTTATCTTCAATGGAGTGGATATCCAACGTTTTTATGTATAAAGAAAAAATTATAAAATTTTAATGAAGATTCTAGAGTATTGGAGGTAGGCACGGCATGAAATGTCGGTGCCAGAAGATATGAAAACAATTTATGAAAATACAATTAAAAATATAGGTCCATTTGCGAATACTTTCTTAGAAGAAAAAATGTTTATTTTATTTGGTAACGAGGCTCCTCAAGATCTAAAAGATTTTTGCTATAACATTGATGTTGTAAATGCCAATGAGGAAATTAAAGCAGGACAAGTGCTTTATATTAACAATGAAAAATTTGATATAACATCTGTTGGAAATGTTGTTCATCGAAACCTAACGACTTTAGGACATATTACTTTGCGTTTTGATGGATCGACTACTCCAGAACTACCAGGCACGTTGTACTTAGAAAATAAAGAAATCCCTTCCATTGAATTGGGTACTGAACTAAAGATTGTTAGTGAATAATCATTTTAAATCGTTTTGGATCACCTATTGAAAACATAGACAAGAGGTTAATCTATTGTAGGTTAGCCTCTATTTATAAGGAAGAATCCATCTGCCTCGACCATAATCTGAGGAGGTAGAAGAGTGTTAAAAAGGACCAGAATACTTCTTTTGATTGTTGTTGTATTTCTTGTTATTTTAATAAGCTTATATTTAAATAAAAGAGAGAATAAGCCAAAGGTTGTTGTCGTTTTGAAAACATTAGATGATGAGTCACAGTATTGGAAAATCATTGAGGCAGGAGCAAAAAAGGCTTTTCGAGATTTCAATATAGATGGTACGGTTTTAGCGCCTAATCACGAAGTCAACCAAGTGGATCTACTAAAAAATATTCTGAAGCAAAAGCCAAATGCACTAATCGTTGCCCTCATTAAACCATCTACAACTATTCCTATTTTGGAGAAATATAAGAGAAACAACATTCCTGTACTGCTTGTGGATACCAACGTCGATTGGAATGGCCAGACTTCGTATATAGGAACAGATAATTACCTATTAGGTAAAATGTCCGGAGAACTGTTGGGATCTATGTTGCAGCCTGGCGATCAAGTAACTTTTATTCAGCCAACCATAGTTAATAGTGATATGATTGATCGATTGAAGGGTGCAAGAGATGTTTTAGGGGCTGCTGGGATTAAAATTATCGCGGAACTGCCGGCAGATAACGAATCGGGGGAAGTAAAGCGAACATTAAACAACATTTTGCTGGCCTATCCTAACATTAAAGGTGTTTTTGCTGCTACTGATATTGTTGCGAATGGTACCTTAAAAGAATTGAAGGAAAAAGGGATTCAGATTCCAGTCGTAGGAACAGACGGAACTATGATGATGGTACAGGAAGTTGAAAAGTTAAAGAATAGTGCTACCATAGCTCAAAATCCTTATGATATGGGGTATTTAAGCGTTGAACAAGCAGTAAAAGCGATTAATAGGAAACCCGTTGATAAAAGGATTGATAGTAGAATCGACATAATCGTGGAAGATAATGCGAAAAGCAAAATAGATTTTCTAACAACAATATTAAAATAAAATTAATAAAAGACATTAATTCTATTTTTAATTTGTGAGTGGAAATATTACAGGACTATGTAAGTCTTTTTTACTTTAAATAATAGAAAATATACAGAAATTTATAAATAGTTATTTTTTAAGAAAAATAAACAGAAATTTTTTTATTTTAATAATATTTAACTAATGGAGGAATTTTGATGCCAACAAACGTTTTAACTTTATCTTCATATAAGTTTTATGTAAATGGGGAGTGGAAAGAAAGCCAATCGGGTCAGACTATTGACATCCGTTCACCTTATCTCAACGAAGTAATTGGAAAAGTGCAGGCGATTACGAAGGAAGAAGTGGATGAAGCGATTCTTTTTGCATATGTGGCACAAAAAGAATGGGCGGAAAATTCTCTTCAACAACGTGCGAACTATTTATATAAGTGGGCAGATGAATTAGTCAACATGCAAGAAGAAATCGCTGAAATTATTATGAAGGAAGTCGGCAAGAGCCTGAAGGATGCGAAGAATGAAGTCGTGCGCACGGCGGATTTCATTCGTTACACAATTGAAGAAGCGCTGCATATGCATGGTGAAAGCATGAGAGGGGAAAGTTTCCCTGGAGGTTCCAAGTCGAAAATCGCCATTGTGGAACGTGTCCCATTAGGTGTGGTACTAGCAATTCCTCCATTTAACTATCCAGTAAACTTAGCTGCTGCAAAGCTAGCACCGGCACTTATCTCAGGAAATGCGGTTATTTTCAAACCTGCAACGCAAGGTGCTATTAGCGGGATTAAAATGATTGAGGCCCTTCACAGAGCAGAGCTTCCAAAAGGGATTGTAAATATAGTGACAGGCCGTGGTTCTGTGATTGGGGATTACCTTGTCGAACACACAGGAATTAACATGATTTCCTTCACAGGGGGAACAAACACAGGTAAACGCTTAGCGAAGAAAGCCTGGATGATTCCGCTTGTTCTAGAGCTTGGCGGAAAAGACCCAGGGATTGTCCGTGAAGATGCAGACCTGGAAGAAGCAGCAAAACAAATTATCAGCGGTGCGTTTTCTTATTCAGGTCAACGTTGCACAGCGATTAAACGTGTATTGGTGCATGAAAGTGTAGCGGATGAGCTTGTGGGCATTTTAAAAGGAGAGATTGGAAAATTAGCTGTAGGTTCTCCAGAAGAAGGCAGCACGGTTGTTCCGTTAATTGACGACCAATCAGCTGATTTTGTCCAAGGCTTAATCGAAGATGCCCTCGAAAAAGGCGCAACACTTGTAGTAGGAAACAAGCGTGAACGCAATTTAATTTATCCTACCCTTCTGGATCATGTAACAGAAGATATGAAAGTAGCCTGGGAAGAACCATTCGGACCAGTATTGCCTGTCCTCCGTGTAACTTCTGATGAAGAAGCGATTGAACTTGCAAACAAGTCTGAATTTGGATTGCAAGCAAGTGTATTTACAAAAGACATTAACAAAGCATTTTCGATTGCCGGTAAAATAGAAACAGGCTCCGTGCAAATCAATGGACGAACTGAACGCGGTCCAGACCATTTCCCGTTTATCGGTGTAAAAGGATCAGGCATGGGTGCACAAGGAATCCGTAGGAGCATTGAATCAATGACACGTGAAAAAGTAACCGTGTTAAACATTCAAGAGTAATAAAACAAATAGTTTCGATTCCCTGATAATGATTTGTTGGGTAATCGAAACTATACATTTAATTTAATAACGACTTAGAAATATACAAGTACGATTGATAAGAGATAGTTGAAGACAAAGGGGAGATGCCCCCACCTTAGTACTAAATGACGCACAGCGACTGGTTAATATTAAAGAGAAAATAACCAAACAAGTAATGCTGATTATGATTATGCTTTTCTATGAAAACGTAATGATTGTTGTTACTTCTTTGGCTTTACGGTTTTGCTTCATCAATTGGACCGTGCAGTTGTTCGTTCCATTGTAATTTAATATCATTTTTTACACTATCACTATGTTTTTGTAAAACATCAATAAGTTTGGCGAGATCGCGATTTTTTAAAGCTTCATACATATAGTGATGGTCTGTATGTCGCTTTATACTATTTTCAAAGACGTTACTATATACTGCTCGAGCTAGCGCAACTTGAGGATTAATTGAATTATAGATATCTTCGACTTTCTGATTTAAAGCCCATTGAACTAGCAATTGATGGAACTCCATGTCAAGTTTGCTGTAAGATTCAAAAGAAAATGGCTGTTGTTCTAATAATGAATTCATTTTTACAAGTAATTCTTCCCATTTGTTAATTTGTTTATCTGATACATGAGAGATAACTATACGTGCAGCCCATGTTTCAATCATGAACCGTGCATCGAGCACTTCAATAAAATCTTTATATCTCAATTGTGTAATATAAGTTCCTTTGCGAGGCAATATTTCAATTAAACCTTCGTGAACTAATTGAGTAACTGCCTCTTTAACTGGAGAGCGACTCACTTCAAACTTCTCTGCTAGCTTATTAATATCTAGCTTGTCTCCAGGTGTGAATACTCCACTTATAATTTCTTTTCGAAGAACCTTATATATTTGTGTTGCGAGAGCCGACGTTTCAATTAAGTGATTCACAGTAAAACCTCCTGATATTTCTTATTTAAATTGTAACATGTTACATTCTACATTTCATTTTTAAATTTAGATGTGATGGGGGTAATCAAATTGAAAATGACCTTTCGCTGGTATGGCGACAACGATCCGGTAACATTAGAAAATATTCGTCAAATCCCTGGTATGACTGGGATTGTATCTGCTATCTATGATGTCCCGGTAGGTGAAGCATGGCAGTATGAAAAAATTTTGGAACTGAAAGGGGAAATAGAAAAAAATGGATTATCATTAGAGGTTATTGAAAGCGTTCCTGCCCATGAAGATATTAAATTAGGCTTACCATCAAGAGAGAAATATATCAAAAATAATAAAATAACCCTTCGAAATTTAAGAAAAGCAGGTATACCTGTTGTATGTTATAATTCCATGCCTGTATTTGATTGGACGCGTTCCTCCCTGGATTATCAACTACCCGATGGCTCTACTTGTTTGATTTATGAAGAGGAAATCTTAAAGCAAATGAATCCTCTTAACGGAGAATTACTCTTCCTGGATGGGATTCTAGCTATGAAAAAGAAGATTTAAAACGTTTATTTGAGCAATATGAATCAGTTTCTGAAGATGATTTATGGGGAAATTTAAGCTATTTTATACGTGAAATCATGTCGATTGCCGATGAATCAAATGTTAAAATGGCGATTCATCCGGATGATCCGCCTTGGTCTGTCTATGGACTGCCTCGCATTATTACAAACAAGGAAAATATCGAGCGCTTAATAAACTTGTACGATAGTCCCAATAATGGAATATGTCTTTGTAGCGGTTCACTAGGCGCAAATCCGGAAAATAATTTCCCCGAACTTGTACGTCATTTTGGAAAACTTGGTCGTGTAAATTTCATGCATGCCCGTAATATCAAGATAATTGGGGAAAAGTCATTTCACGAATCAGCACACCTATCAACAGATGGTTCACTTGACATGTATGAAATCATTCGTTCTTTACGCGAGTTTGAGTACGCAGGATCAATTCGTCCGGATCATGGTCCGATGATCTGGGGTGAGATTGGTAAACCTGGCTATGGTTTGTTTGATCGTGCTCTTGGTGCAACTTACTTATATGGAATGTGGGAAGCGGAAACAAAAGAGTTAAAAAGAAACTAACAACTTCTGGTTCTTATCATTTGACTAAATATTTTAAAAAGTAATTGACTTGAACAAATTCTTACCTTAACATATGAAATGTAACATGTGAAATTTCACATGTTACATTTCATAATTTGATAGTTTACTAAAAAAGGAGGTCATTCATAATTTAATAGCTTGTAGGAAGAATTTATAATAGCTAATTTTATGTTGATGAAAAGCTCAAGTAGAATCACAGTTAAAAAATATTTACTTGTCGAGAGGTACTTAGTGAGATTATTTCCGAATCTCATAAAATAATGTTTGTGAGGTGAAAAAATGGATTCTAAATATTTGCTAGAAATGAAAGCGATATCAAAATTGTTCCCCGGTACAAAAGCGCTATCAAATGTTAACGTGCTTGTAGGAAAAGGTGAGGTACATAGTCTAGTGGGGGAAAATGGTGCAGGGAAATCAACCCTTATGAAGATTATCGGAGGGGTTCATCAACCGGAGGAGGGTGATATCTTTTTCGAAGGAAAAAAGGTCAGATTTAATAATCCAAAAGAATCTCAGGAGGCTGGAATTGGACTCGTTCATCAAGAATTAAGTTTATGTGCTCATATGACAGTTGCAGAAAACATTTACATTGGCCGGTTGCCAAAGAAAAAGTCGACCATGGTTGACTATAAAAATCTATATAAAAGTTGTCAGGAAGTTCTTGATATATTTAAAGTAAATTTCAAACCAAACCAGATTGTTGGAACACTTAATATTGCAGAACAACAGATCGTTGAAATTGCGAAAGCTATGTCCCTTAATTGCAAGTTGTTAATACTTGATGAACCGACTTCCTCTCTTACTCAACCAGAAGCAGAAGTTTTATTTGAAATTGTGGAAATGCTGAAGAACAAAGGTGTAAGTATTTTGTATATTAGCCATCGAATGGACGAAATATTCAGGATTTGTGATAAGGTAACTATTTTAAGAGATGGTGAATATATAGATACGGTTAAAACTACTGATATTACAGAAAATCAGATTGTTAACATGATGGTTGGAAGAAATATTGAAAATAAGTATCCCCCTAAATCAACTAGCATTACGAATAAAGAGATCCTAAAAGTTGAGAATTTAGGATTAAATAGAATTTTTAATGACATTAATTTCGCTTTATATGAGGGGGAAATACTTGGTTTTTCCGGAATAGTAGGAGCGGGTAGAACAGAAGTGATGCGTACGGTTTGTGGGATTGATGAAAAGTCAAAAGGTACAGTCTATTTGAATGGAAAATTCCTGAATATTAAAACATATAACGAGGCTATCGGGCTGGGAATAGGTTATGTGCCAGAAGACCGAAAAGAACAGGGACTTTTTTTAGATCAAAGTATTGAAAAGAACATAACAGCAGCTATTTTGAAAAAAATCAAAAACGGTTTATTTATTAAAAGTAGTAAGGAACGTGAATTGTCTAACGAATACGTAAAGCGACTTTCTATTAAGATATCCGATGTCAGGCAACCAGTTGAAGGATTAAGTGGTGGAAATCAACAAAAAGTCCTTTTGGCGAAATGGTTGGCTATTGAACCGAAAGTATTAATCTTAGATGAACCAACGAGAGGAATCGATATTGGTGCGAAGCTGGAAATCTACAAATTATTAAGAGAACTTTCTGAAAAAGGAATCGGAATTATTATTGTTTCGTCTGAATTGCCAGAAATCATTGGAATGTGTGATCGTGTAGCTGTCATGCATGAAGGGAAAATAAAAGATATTTTGGAAAAAGAAGATTTAAATGAAGAAAAAATCATGACTTTAGCTTCAGGAATTACTGTTTAATATATAAAGTTAGAAAGAGGTGTAAACCATGATTGTGAGTAATAATCTAAGTACAATGGGCAGAATCAAGTCAAGTAATTTGTTTAAGGTGACTTTTGGTTTTAGAGAAACAAGTTTATTGATTATCATTTTTCTAGTTTCGGCAGTACTAACTATTTTATCGCCACAGTTTTTAACGAGCGGTAATATGACATCTACGGGAATTGCGTTGGTAACGGATGGAATTATTGCTATTGGTATGACGGTTGCACTAGTATCTGGTGCATTCGATCTTTCGGTAGGATCAATAATGGGACTGGCCAGTGTAGTGGCTGGAAGTTTGTATTTAGCTGGAATTGAAATCTGGTCTGCGTGTTTAGTAGCTATTCTTGTAGGCTTGATTTGTGGGTTAATAAACGGCCTTTTTGTAGGAAAAGTCGGTCTTAACCCTTTTATTACAACCTTGGCTATGATGGGTATTGCTCGAGGTAGTGCATACATTTTCACAGAAGGTTCTCCACTATCAATAGGCGGTATCCCTGAATCCTTCCGATTCATTGGTACAGGTAGCATAGCCGGAGTTCCGTTTATGATTATTCTATTAATTATAGGCACGATTGCGTTTGATTACTTAATGAGGAAATCAGAAGCATTTAGAAAAGTATTTTATATCGGAAGCAATGAAAAAGCAGCTGTTTTATCAGGTATCAATGTCACTAAAATTAAAATGGGTGTCTTCGTTCTCACCGCTTTATTAGCAAGTATAGCTGGAATTATAACATTAGCTAGATTTAGTGTAGCTTCACCTACAACTGGTGATAGTGCAGAGTTAAGAGCCATTGCAGCAGCTGTCATTGGAGGCACAAGTTTAAAGGGGGGAGAAGGATCCGTATTCGGAGCAGTGCTGGGTGTTCTCTTATTAGCAGTAATTAACAACGGTCTTGTATTGCTTAACGTTTCAGTTTACTGGCAGCAATTTGTTACGTTTATGATTCTTTTGATAGCGGTTACAATAGACCATATTGGTCAAAAAAGAAAAACTATTTAAGTCTAATTTCAGAGGGGAGATTAATATCTTGAAAACATTAAAAAAATTTACTTTATTAGGTTTTATTTGTTTGGTTATAGCGGCTAGTGTTGGTTGTCAATCAGCAAAAACTGAAGTGGTGGCGGGAAAAGCAGATTCAAAAATATCTTTTCAAGGCGATAAGAAGGAAGTTTATTATGTCATTTCCTTTTTATCTGGTTTGGATTACTGGAAAGGGGTATTTGGAGGTTTTCAAAAAGCAGGAAATCAATTTGGTGTAGAAACAAAGTATACAGGCGATCCTGGATACGATATAAACAAGTCTGTTGCAGTTTTTGAACAAATCGTTGCGACAAAACCAGCTGGAATTGCAGTCGCTGCAATAAATGCTGATGCGTTAAAAGGTCCAATTAATAAAGCTCGTGAACAAGGAATCCAAGTTGTAACATATGATAGTGATTCCCCGGATAGTAACCGAGCAGCTTTTTTTTCTACAGGTAATGAAGTTGCAGGTGAAAAAGCTGCTGACTATATGGCGAAGTTAATGGGTGAAAAAGGTGAAGTAGCTTTACTCTATACAATTGGACAGCAGAATGTTGAAGACAGAATTAAGGGATTTCAATCTGAAATTAAAGATAAATATCCAAATATGAAAGTTGTAGTCCGAGCTAATGATGGAGGAGATCAAACAAAAGCAGCTGGTGCCCTTTCTGCTGAATTGCAGGGAAAACCTAATATTAAAGGGGTATTTGCTGCAGATGGTGTTGCTGGATTAGGTGCTGCAACAGCTGTTCGTGAAGCAGGTAAAAAAGACAAGATTAAAATTATTGGATTTGATACAGATAAAGCTTTGTTAGATATGGTTAGCAATGGCGAAGTTGATGCCACTATGGCACAAGGTACTGAAAATATGGGTTATTGGTCGATGGTTTCCCTATTCACTTTAAAACATGACTTGGCTCCTAAAACATTACCTAAATATGTTGATACCGGGATTAGTATAGTAACAAAAAAGAATGTAAAAGATTATTACGCTAAATAAATTAATGGAAAAGAGATTCTAAGTTTTATAACTTAGAATCTCTAAAAAGGTATTTCAAAAGTAAAGGAGGATACTATGCAATATAGAATTCTTGGCAAGACGGGAATTGAAGTATCTGTTTTAAGTTTGGGAGCATCTTCATTAGGATCAGTATTCCGAAATATTGATGAAACTGAAGGAATTAGAACAGTACATACAGCTTTAGATTTAGGGGTGAATTTGATTGATGTAGCTCCTTATTATGGGCTAACAAAGGCAGAGTCTGTATTAGGGAAAGCTCTGAAAGACATTCAGAGGAATAAATACATTCTTTCAACCAAAGCTGGTCGATATGGTGATGATAATTTTGATTTTTCAGCAAGTACAATCAAAAAAAGTGTTGAAGGAAGTCTAAAACGTCTTAAAACAGATTATATTGATATTCTTCATCTGCATGATATTGAATATGGTTCTATGGATCAAATAATAGAAGAAAGTATTCCTACTCTGCAATTATTAAAGAAAGAAGGTAAAATCCGATTCTTTGGTGTATCCGGTTTACCCCTTAAAATTTTTAAAGAGGTATTGACTAGGAGTAATGTTGATACTATTTTGTCATATTGTCATTATTCATTAAATAATACAAAATTAGTCGATCTTCTAAACGAGATTAAAGAGATGGAAGTAGGAGTAATTAATGCTTCCCCTTTATCTATGGGATTATTAAGTAAAAGGGGAGCGCCAACTTGGCACCCTGCCGACCAAGAAATTAAGAATGTTTGTGAAAAGGCTGTTACTTTTTGTTCTGAGAACGGCTTTGACATAGAAAAGCTGGCAGTCCAGTTTGCTGTATCAAATAGTCAAATTCCAACAACTCTTGTTGGTACAGCCAATCCAGAAAATATTATTAAAAATATCAATTGGATGAATGAACCAATGGATTTAGAATTGTTAAAAACTGTTCAAGATATTTTGTCACCGGTTAAAGATAAAATCTGGTATAGCGGTAAGATGGAGAATAATATATAACAGTTCATTAATCAAGGAGTGACGGGTTTATGGATTTACCTGGATCAATTCAACGTATCAAATACTATTTAACGGATAAAGTATTTGTCAATTCATATATCATTACGGGTACAACTTTTTCAATTTTAATTGATTCAGGGGTTGTAACCATGAAAAATCAGTACTTGCAATTGATTGAAGACTTAAATAAGACTTCAAAGCCGTTGAAACTTCTCATTAATACGCATGCCCATCACGATCATATTGGATGTAATAACACCATACAACACAATACAGGTTGTTTAATTATGGCGCCAATGGGATCTGAAAAGTGGATTGAAAATATTGATTTAAATTATGAAGAGTTTGCACTTCCTTTTCCGCATATACATCCTGATTCTAACATTAAGAGAGGGGAAATTTACCATTCAATGGACGGTAACAGTAAAGTTAATTTACTTGCACAAGAAGGGGATGTAATAAGGATTGATGACTTGGAATTAATTGTTATCAGTCTGCCTGGACATATAGATCATGAGCTGGGTTTGATCGAATTGAGCACAAAAACTCTAATTCTAGGTGATATTATTGTTCGAACGGATATTCCGATTTTCCCAGGTCATTTACGCCCATCACAGCTAAGAAAATCTTTACAGAAAATCGAAAATATACTTGATCAATATTCAATCGAAAGAGTATTAACCGGACATTTCAATCCAATGTCAAAAGAAGAAACGATACAACAAGTTCATAAGGTTTACGATTATCTATCTACTATTGATGAAATAATTTTGAAAACATTAGAAAGTCATCAAAAAGCCTGTTTACAATTATTATGGTCTAATGTATGTGAAGGATTGAACAAAGAAAAGGAGTTTCGGGCTATATCGTTGGTGCATCATCATTTGTTGGATTTAATGGAATCAGGTCAGATAGAAAAACTGAATGAAAAAGAAGAAGTGTACTGGAGAAAAAAGTGTCATTTAACGTCTTCTCTTGAAATTTGACCCGTTGCTTTTTATGGTTGTGCTACTGGTATAAACGAATCGAATTCCTGTATGAGCGGTTTAATTAAAATCTGAATAATTGAACATATAATTTCAATGGCGTAATACAAACAAGACAAAAAGAAGGAGTTGTTTTTATTAATGAAGGCAGTACAGGTTGTTGAACCGGGGGAAATTGCCATTATCCAAAAAGAGAAACCAAAAATCACCAGAGAAAATGAGGTGTTGATAAAGGTAAAGATGGTTGGCATATGTGGCTCAGATATGCACATTTATCATGGAACGAATCCCTTGGCTACGTTACCAAGAATTATTGGGCATGAGATAACTGGAGAAATAGAGGAAGTAGGCGAAAATATTAGAAACCTTTCCATTGGAGATAAAGTTGTTATTGAACCAATTGTAACCTGTGGACAGTGTTATGCCTGTCGTTCTGGAAGGAAAAATGTATGTAATGAATTAGAAGTATACGGTGTTCATCGGGATGGTGGTATGCAAGAATATCTTGTCGTGCCAGAGCACTTAGTTCATAAGGTAAACCAAACAATGGATTGGATAGAATCTGTACTTGTAGAACCGTTTACAATTGGTGCCCAAGCAAATTGGCGTGGAAATGTTCAGGACAGAGATGTTGTATTAATTATAGGTGCAGGTCCGATTGGTATATGTTGTTTAAAAGTAGCCAAATCAAAAGGTGCCACTTGTATTATTTCCGATCTAAGCAAAGATCGTCTGGATTATGCTAGATTATGTGGAGCCGATTTTACAATAGATGCTTCAACCACTAATTTGAAAGAAGAAGTAATGAGAATGACCAATAATGAAGGTGCCAATGTTGTTATTGATGCTGTTTGTATTCCACAAACCTTTGAAGATGCAATAGAAGTTTCATCGGTTGCAGGTCGAATTGTTACTCTCGGTTTTGATATACGTTCCTCGAAGATTTCACAGCTGCCGATTACCAAAAAAGAATTAACGATTAACGGTTCACGGTTACAAACAAACCAATTCCCAGAGGTAATCAAGCTGTTTAATAAGAAACTAATTCAAACTGATGGAATGGTCACACAACAGTTTCCACTCGAAGAAATTGATCAGGCTATAGCCTTAATTGAAAATCATCCGAATCAAGTAAGGAAAGTTGTTATTTCTCTTAATAATGTTAAGGATTCTGATCTATTTCAGGAGAGATGAAGCGAGAAACGAATGGTGTAGCCGGTGCTGGACTACGTCGGAAGAAGGAAGCGGGAGTGGTATAAAATGCTGGAATTAATGAAAACTTAAAAGGAAAAGTAGGAGAAATTACTGGCGGAAGGGGCTCCTGTGTAGATTCATGGCAAAAGAATTAGACTGACAAGGCGTTAAGGTAGCTATTTTAAATCGAAATAAAGAATCAGGCGAAGAAGTCGTCCATGAAATTAAGGAATCAGGTGGCCAAGCTATTTCAATTCCTTGCGACGTAACTAATGTAATAAGTGTAAAAAGGGCAGAGGAAATTTTTATTCGAGAACTGGGTATTTGTAACATTTTAATTAATGGGGCTGGGGGAAATCATCCGGATGGAACCACAACAAATGAAACATTTAAACTTGAAAATCTTGAGGATAAAGAAATAAAACTTTCTTTGACTTAGATCAAGAAGCGTTTGGGTTTGTTTTCGATTTAAATATATTAGGAACGCTTATTCCAACACAAGTATTCACGAAGAATATGATAAATAAAAAAGGTCAATTATTATAAATATGTCATCAATGAGTGCAACATCTCCACAGACAAAAGTTCCGGCATACAGTGCAGCAAAAGCAGCAATTGATAACTTTACGCAATGATTATCTGTTCACATGGCTGAGGCAGGAATCCGCGTCAATGCAATCGCTCCAGAAGAGAAACTCATTGACTTAGGCAAATCAGTTTTTATAGAGTGTGGTTAAGCAAACAAGGAAGTAATAAGTGTTCATTTGTATGGCAATGGATTCAATCACAGCCTATCTTTAGGGTTGTTCATCCTGTTTCAGAATTCTTTAATGCACCACAAAAATTAGAAAATTTAAAGGAAATCGAACAAAGAGGGCAATTTCAATTTATGATTTATGTGTTCGGGCAGATGGCTTTACCGAGGATATGGCTTGCCAAATTCATAACGTTGCTCCGATAACTCACCCGCTTCGGGTAGAGGTGAAGCCTGGCGAATTGGAATGGGTGGCGTTTGAGGATGTAGTCGGAGTAGCTGTTTTAGATTAGGAGGAAGGATGCTAACTGAAAATCCATGATAGCGGAACTCTGTTGGTAGCTAAATAATCTTGGGTAATATCCCTGATTCAATGCGGTAAACTAGCGGTCATACCAGTAAACTAATGACTGCATTATGGTATATGCAAAATAGGCAGGGGTATATATGTGGCAGATATCGTAAACATGGTATTCAAGCATGTTCAAGCCATGTAATTAGGGAAATGAAGTTAAAGGAATTAATTTTAAAGGATTTACGAGAAATGGTATCTATAACGGTGAATAAATCCGACTTCCTTCAAAAGGCCAACGATAAGATAAAAAGAATAGAGAAGGAGGTTCATAATAAACAGCAAAGAATAACAAAAGAAATTGAGATGTTAAAAATTGAAAATAAAAATCTTCTAAGGCTATTGGCACAAGGTACCATTACACAAGAAGAATACCGAACGGTTGCGGATGAGAACCAGCAGAAAGTTCAAGACTTAGAGCAACAGTTTATGGTTCTAAACAAGCAGTTAAACCATCAAACTGATTATTTTGAGGTAACATCAAAAATAATGAAATATGTAGATAAAATACTTGAATTTCAAGATTTAAATGAAGAACTTTTGCATCGAATAATTGAACGGATTGATGTAAAGGAAAACAAGGATATTGTGATAAACTACCGTTTCGCAAATCCTTATTCCAATTTAATGTAGTCACCGGCACACCACACATGTGGAATGTGTTTCGCAGCTAGTTTTAAAATAGTCTGTAACGCTATTCACACTATATGTGATGCTGCACTAATAGTTTTAAAAGAAGCAGGAGCCTGTTTTGGCTCCTGCATATATTATTGGAGATGAAAAGTGGATTTCGGGGTCAGACCCCCACTAATCTAAAGTTTAACGCGTTAAAGTGCGATGGAGAGGTGAAGGACCTTACTATCTTATTGTGTTTATAAAGGTTATTAGATGAGGAAAACTTTCCAATTTCGGTGACAGACCCTTACTCAGCTAAATTTTAATACGTTAAAGTGTGATAGAGAGGAGAAGGACCTTTCTATCTTATTGTGTTTATAAAGGTTAATAGATTAAGAGAACAATCCTGCTAGGATCCTAAACAAATAGAAGTTTTTTCCGAAAAAATAAAGATGGATGGTATACTGACAAACTTTTGCAAACATAGGGGGATTTTCCGTGGGTAGATGGAACAAATGGATGGGGGCATTGATCCTACTGTTTATGTTAACTTCATGCTCTCATTCTTCGCAGAAAGTAGACCTCATTTTGGAATGATAAAGGAGATTTTATTTGAAATTGACATCAAGTAGAATACATTTTAAAGGGGGAAGTAGGATAACGAAGGATACTAATGCTTGTATAGAGTAGTCGGGTCCTATGAGGCCGATGTTGTAAATAGGAAAGAAGACATCGTACTATATATTGAAAAAAAACTGGCCCCAATAAAAGTGAGCCAGTCGTCAACCTAATTATTTATCCCCATAAGGGTTAATAGTTTGAATAGTTCCATCTTCGTTAAATTTAAGTTCAGTGTATTTCACAGAGCGTTTATGATCCACGCCATCTGATAACGAGCAGTCATGATAGAACAGATACCACTTATCCTGAAACTGGACAATCGAATGATGTGTGGTCCAGCCGATTACAGGAGTCAGAATCGTACCTTTGTACACAAATGGACCCTGTGGATTTTCACTTACAGCATAAACAATTTTATGAGTTGTACCAGTAGAATAGGATAGATAATAAAGACCATTGTATTTATGAACCCATGGGCCTTCAAAGTATCTTCGGTCTTCGTCACTTGCAAGAACCGGATTGCCATTTTCATCAACAATTGAGATTTCCTGAGGTTCGCTCTTAAAAGTCAACATATCGTCGGATAATACAGCTACTCTTGGTCCTAACGCAGGTTCTGTAGGAGCTGGCCCTGCGGCATCTGGCTTAAATGTTCCTGTTTGCCACTTCTCCAACTGTCCTCCCCAAAGCCCGCCAAAATAAACATAGGCTTGGTCATCATCATCCACTAAAACAGCTGGATCAATGCTGAAGCTGCCTGGAATGTAATTTTCCTCTGGTGTAAAAGGTCCTGCAGGATTAGGGCTTGTCGCAACGCCAATTCTGAAAATACCATCTTTATCTCTTGCTGGGAAAAATAAATAATACGTGTTATTTTTGTAAGCTGCGTCAGGTGCCCAAAGCTGCTTACTTGCCCAAGGAATATCTTTTAAGTGAAGTGCTTCTCCGTGGTCTACACATGGTGTGTTTTCATCATCCATGGATAAAACATGGTAATCTTCCATCTTATATTGGTCTCCGTTATCATTTGAAGGTTCATCATGATCAAGGTCATGTGAAGGATAAATATAAAGCTTCCCTTCAAAGACATGTGCAGAAGGGTCTGCTGTAAAAATATGCGTAACTAAAGGTTCATTAGGTTTTGAGTTTTTCATCATCATATCTCTCCTTGAAATAGTTTAGATACTTACAAATATATTATATCCGAAGTTAGTTAACTTTGTATATCGGAACAACTAACTTTATTAGTATATCGTTCAGGGAATATGATTGGAATTTTCTAACAAGTCTACATTGGACAAGGGATTACTCACAATTTTCAGCAGAACATCTATGAAGTTTGTACTTCTCCATTGATAAAATTCTCAACAACAAAAGCAGATACACCTAATGCGGTTGAGTATTTTCCTAGTTTTGAGAAATCTAAATGCATTTCTTTTTGGTGGTTCGTGAGTGTATGGTTTTTAATAGTTGTCCTGATTGACTGTTCAATCCATTGTTTTGCTAATGCTAGTCGATTGCCAATTATTACCTGGTCTGGGTTAAAGGTATTAATAATGTTATTAATACCGTATCCAAGGTAATTACCAATTTGATAAAAGAGATCCTGAGCGGTTCCATCACTATTATCTGCTTGCTCTATCAATGACTCAAGTGATTCTGTGTTATTGTCTGCCAGCTCCAGCAAAGCATTTTCAGAAGCGTATGTTTCCCAGCAACCTCTGCTGCCACAGCTGCATGGCTTCCCGTTAAAATCAATAATCATATGTCCCATTTCACCAGAAAATCCATTTTTACCTTGATACAATTCTTTGTTTAGAATAATCCCTACACCGATTCCAATTCCAGCACTTATATAAATGATGTTTTGATAGTCTTGGCCAGCACCAAATTGTTGTTCACCAAAAGCTCCGGCATTTGCCTCGTTTTCAATAATGACGGGGACATTGAATAACTCCTCAAGGTCCATTTTTAAGTGAATGTTTGTCCATCCTAAGTTCGGAGCAAGAAGTACAGAACCCTCTTTGTTTACAATTCCTGGCACACCTACTCCTATACCCACAATTCCGTACCTGCTGCTAGGCATCTCATCCATGTTCGATTGAATCATATTCTGAACGATGCTCATGATGGAAGGATAAGGTGTTCGTTTAACAAATTGATTTTTTTCAATCAGAATATTGCCTTTTAAATCCGTCAAGACACATACTACATAGTTTACCCCGATATCAATTCCAATAGCGTATCCGGCAACTTTATTGAAATGAAGGATAACGGGACGCCGACCGCCGCTTGATTCCCCTGGTCCGGATTCATAAATAAGTTCCTCTACTAATAACTCATTTACTAAAGAAGAAACAGTTGCCTTATTTAACCCTGATACTTGAGCAATGTCTGCTCTTGAAATGGGCTCTTTCTCCATAATTAATTGTAAAACCAGTGCTTTATTATTCTTTTTGACAACATGTTGATTCCATATCATGGTTTCCACATTTAAAAACTCCTTAGTTGGTAGTAATATTATTTTAACATAAACTTTGTTTGTTGAATATACAAACATTCGAGCAGATGTTATACTGAATTTTAGTTAGCCCTTTTAAGAATTATGGACATCTAACTTGTATTAAGGTTTGAATTCATGGAGAGAGGAACAATCTTAATGAGAAAAATTCGTTGGGGAGTTATTAGTACCGCAGATATAGCCAAAACACAAGTCATCCCTGCAATTTTACGATCAGACAATGCTGAAATAGTTGGAATTGCCAGTCGGAGTGATAAAGCAAAGGATGTTGCTGAAGTATTTTCCATCCCAAATTATTATGATTCCTATGAGAACCTGCTTATGAACCCAGAAATTGAAGCCGTTTACATGCCGCTTCCGAATCATTTACATAAGAAATGGGTGATGGAAGCAGCCAAGTATGGGAAACATGTCCTTGTTGAGAAACCTGCAGCCTTAACAGCTGAAGAAACGCAGGCAATGGTTGAATTTTGCCATGAGAAAAACGTGAAATTTATGGAAGCATTTATGTATCAATTTCATCCGCAGCATGAGCGAGTTCAAGAGATTATGAATTCGGGTGAGATTGGTGAAATAAAATTTATGCGAGCAAGTTTTTCTTTCTTGTTAGAAGATAGAGAAGCAAATATCAGGATGAACAAGGAAATGGGCGGCGGCAGTATTTACGATGTCGGCTGCTACTGCATCCACGCTATTCGAAACATCTTAGGGTCTGAACCGGTCATGGTGGAGGCATTTGCGGAACTTGACCCGCAATCTGGAATAGATTTATCATCGATTGTTTATATGAAACTGGAAAATGGAATGAGCTGTGTTTTTGATTGCAGTTTCGATATGTATTTTAGACAAGAATACGAAATTATTGGCACAAAAGGCAAGATTACAGTCCCAGCTGCCTATCGGCCTGATGTGATCGATAATGATGGCCCTATTATCATTCATTCTGAGCAGGGGAATCGAACCGAAAGTGTTGGCGGCGACCAGTATAAAAATCAAATTGACCATTTTTCAAAAGCTATTATAGAAGACTTTCAACCTTCTTATTCAGGTGAAAATACAATTCAGAATATGCGTGTGATTGATGCCTGTTACAAATCCATTGCAAGCAAGCAGGCAGTAACTTTAGTTTAATAATTAATATATTAGGAGAGTAGGGGAAGAAGTTGCCAACTCCTGGAGTAAAAAATTGGCGCCGGTAGGTACTTCTGTACAACAGGTTTAATGAAGGATCAAAGGCTGTTTTTGTCAAATCGGACAGTCTTTGGTAATTCAAAATTTTTTTATATTATCTTAGTTTATTGAATAGACAAACAATGTTTACGATGCTATAATTTGATTAAATAAATGTTACAGATTAAGAGATTAAAACATTTGCAATGTTGATTTGAAACCATAAAACCAATTAGGAGGAATAACCACATGGCTTATTTCGAAACAGTTAACAAAATCCAATTTGAAGGTGCTTCATCTAAAAATCCTTTAGCATTTAAGTATTATAATCCGGAAGAAAGAATAAATGGAAAAACAATGGAAGAAATTCTTCGTTTCTCAGTTGCTTACTGGCATACATTTACGGCTGATGGAACGGATCCATTTGGTGTAGGTACAGCTATCCGTCCTTGGAATCATCTGAAAGGATTAGATTTAGCAAAAGCACGTGTTGAAGCGGCATTTGAACTTTTTGAAAAATTAAATGTTCCTTTCTTCGCTTTCCACGATGTTGACATTGCACCAGAAGGAAGCACATTAAAGGAAACCAACGAGAATCAAGACTTAATTGTTGCGATGATCAAAGAATACATGAAAACAAGTAAGACAAAATTACTTTGGAATACTGCTAATATGTTTACTAACCCAAGATATGTTCATGGTGCAGCAACTTCTCCTAATGCAGATGTATTCGCTTACTCTGCTGCGAAAGTTAAAAAGGGATTAGAAGTGGCGAAAGAACTTAGTGCAGAAAACTATGTATTCTGGGGCGGTCGTGAAGGCTATGAAACGCTTCTTAACACTGACATGAAATTAGAACAGGACAACTTAGCACGCTTCTTCCATATGGCAGTAGACTATGCAAAAGAAATTGGTTTGAATGTTCCATTCTTAATTGAGCCAAAACCAAAGGAGCCTACTAAACACCAATATGACTTTGATGTGGCTACTGGTCTTGCATTCTTACAAAAATATGATCTAACAGATTACTTCAAGTTTAATATCGAAGCAAACCACGCTACTCTTGCTGGTCATACATTTGAGCATGAGTTAAGAACGGCACGTATTAACGGAATGCTTGGTTCTGTTGATGCTAACCAAGGTGATACGCTTCTTGGATGGGATACAGATGAATTCCCAACTGACTTGTATACTAACACGTTAGCTATGTATGAAGTTCTCAAAAATGGCGGCTTAGGTAAAGGCGGCTTGAACTTTGATGCTAAAGTACGAAGAGGATCTTTCGAACCAGAAGATCTTTTCCATGCACATATCGCTGGTATGGATGCATATGCTATCGGCCTAAAAGTTGCCAATAAGCTGATTGAAGATAAAGTTCTTGATAGCTTTATCGAAGAGCGCTATAGCAGCTTTACAAAAGGTATTGGCTTAGAAATCGTCGGAGGAAGAACAAACTTCCGTGAGCTTGAAGCTTATGCCCTTCAATTAACAGAAATTAAAAATACATCAGGCAGAACAGAACGCCTTAAAGCTTTAGTTAATCAATATTTACTAGAAACACTCTCAAGTGTAACTGTTTAATTACTACTTAATATAATCATGAAAAATGTGCTGGCAGTATATTACTCCAGCACATTTTTTAGAAAAGGATGATTCATATGAAATACGTAATTGGTGTTGACCTCGGAACGAGTGCAGTAAAAATTTTACTTGTTAATCAAAATGGTGAAGTTTGTAAAGAAGTGTCTAAATCATATCCCCTCATTATCGAAAAATCAGGTTACAGTGAACAAAACCCGGAAGAATGGGTAGAAAAAACCACAGCTGGATTAGCTGAACTAATCGAGCAATTCGATGGGGACATAAACGATATCGAGGGCATCAGTTTCTCCGGGCAGATGCATGGCCTTGTATTGTTAGATGAAGACAATCAAGTATTGAGAAATGCTATTTTGTGGAATGACACGAGAACAACGAAACAATGTCAGGAAATATATAACGTTGTTGGCAAACAGCGTTTATTAGAGGTAACAAAAAACCCTGCGTTAGAGGGCTTTACCTTGCCAAAAATTCTTTGGGTAAAAGAAGATGAGCCGCAAATTTTTGAACAGGCCAGCGTTTTTATGCTTCCAAAGGATTATTTGCGTTACCGTATTACCGGAAATTTGCATATGGAGTACTCTGACGCAGCAGGAACATTATTGTTAAACGTGGCTAAGCGTGAATGGAGCAGTAAAATATTAGAACTTTTTGGTCTTACTCCAGAATTCTGTCCGCCATTAGTGGAATCTCATGCATTTGTCGGATCGGTTACCGCTGAATTTGCACAAGCAACTGGATTATCGGAAGCAACAAAAGTGTTCGCGGGCGGTGCGGATAATGCATGCGGCGCGATCGGTTCAGGAATTTTATCTGAAGGCAAAACCTTATGCAGTATCGGCACATCCGGTGTTGTTCTTTCTTATGAAGAGAGAAATGATCTCGATTTTGAAGGAAAGGTTCACTATTTTAATCACAGTGAAGAAAATGCTTACTATACAATGGGTGTAACCCTCGCTGCTGGCTATAGTTTAAGTTGGTTTAAAGATACATTTGCTAGGGAAGAAGCCTTTGACCAGTTTCTAGCAGGTGTTGATGAAGTACCTGCAGGCAGTAACGGTTTATTATTCACGCCATACATAGTGGGAGAAAGAACACCGTATGCAGATTCGAATATTCGCGGCAGCTTTGTTGGCGTGGATGCGGCCCATGAGCGGAAGCACTTTGCCCGTGCAGTTCTTGAAGGAATTACTTTTTCCTTAAACGAATCCATTGAGATTTTTAGAAACAGTGGTAAAACCATTGATACGATTATCTCCATCGGCGGCGGAGCCAAAAATGAAACATGGCTGCAAATGCAGGCCGATATTTTCAACGCAAAAATTGAAAAGCTTACAAGTGAACAAGGCCCTGGAATGGGTGCAGCTATGTTAGCAGCATACGGCTGCGACTGGTATCCAACGCTTAAAGGATGTGCACAAGTTTTTATTCAAACTTCAAAAACTTATTATCCTATTCAGGAAAATGTTGAAGCATACAAGAAGCTATTTACAATCTATCAACAAGTTTACAAACAAACAAAGGAATTGAATGAGCAATTAAGAGAATTTAGAAAGTAAGCCTTAAGCGGTCATTATAAAGTATGGATGCCTCAAAAAAGGCTAATAAACAATATGAAGCCACTCAAGTTTTTCCAAATTGTGGGCTTCAATTTATTTAGATTTACCAACCAAACTATGATATGGGTAAGAAGAGGATTACAGATGAGCCTATCCAAAAATTATGTCTCCCCACAGTTAAATTTACTTACGATTACTTGGCCGATTTTCGTAGAATTATTTCTCCAAGTGATAATGGGCAGTACTGATACCATAATGCTGTCGTATATTTCTGATGATGCTGTCGCAGCAGTGGGTGTGGCAAATCAGCTAATATTTTTATGTATTTTAATCTTTAATTTTGTCTCGAGTGGTACCGCTGTTGTTCTCTCACAGTACTTAGGTGCAGGTTTAAAAAAGGATGCCAGAACCGTTACCGCTATCTCCATTACCCTAAACCTTGTTCTTGGCCTAGTGATTAGCTTACTAATGGTTATTTTTAAAACAGAATTATTAATGTTATTTCACCTGCCTGAACATATAGCTGAACTAGGAGAACAGTATCTTACGATTGTAGGAGGTACTGTATTTATCCAAGCGGTATTGATTACCGTTTCTACGACCTTAAGAGCGAATGGCTACACTAGGGATGCGATGATGGTTTCTATCTTAATGAATGTTATTCATTTAGTTGGAAATGCGATCTTCATTTATGGATTGCTGGGATTCCCGGAAATGGGCGTGATTGGAGTTTCCATTTCAACGGCGATCAGCAGGGCGATTGCCTTAGTCATTATCACGAAGTTAATGTATGATCGAATCCCGATTAAACTTAAATTAAAAGATTATCTAATGATTGATTCTATTCAAATAAGAAAGATAATGAAAATTGGTATTCCGGCAGCAGGGGAACAAGTTTGCTACAATCTCAGCCAGTTGGCAATTACGGCAATCATTGCGATTTTGGGGGCTGTTGCATTAACGACCCGCGTTTATACGCAAAATATAATGTCCTTTATTCTTGTGTTTGGTCTGGCAATGGGACAGGGGACGCAAATTCTCATTGGCTACAAAGCAGGGGCAAGGGATTTTGATGGGGCCTATCTTCAATTAATGAAGAGCTTAAGGTACAGTCTTATTATGACGGTGGCAATCGCTATACTAATAGCCTTCTTCAGAGAACCACTGATAGGTTTTTTCACAAAAGATCAAGACATTGTGGTGCTGGGAAGTAAATTGTTATTGCTTTGTCTTGTCCTTGAGCCGGGAAGAACCTTTAATTTAGTTGTCATCAATGCCTTGCGAGCTACTGGGGATGCTAGCATTTCACTCGTCATGGCGTTTATCTCAATGTGGGGAATAAGTGTGCCATTAGCCTATTTTTTGGGAATACACCTTGGGTTGGGATTACCGGGGATTTGGTTTGCGTTTATCGTTGATGAATGGTTTAGAGGAATTACCATGTACTTTAGATGGAAAAGCAGGGCCTGGGAGAAGAAAGTATTGGTTCAAAACCAGGTTACAACTTCTGCCTAATATAAAGAAATATATATCTGGAATGTAATAAATACTGGAGGTTATACCAATGAATCCAACAATTGATAAAGTAGCAGTTGAACAGAAAGCAGTTAACACGATTCGGACATTGGCTATTGATGCTATTGAAAAAGCCAAATCAGGTCATCCAGGTATGCCGATGGGGATGGCTCCAGCAGGTCATGTCTTATTTTCAAAAGTAATGAATCACAACCCGGCAAATCCAAGCTGGTTTAACCGTGACCGTTTTGTTTTGTCAGCGGGGCATGGTTCTATGTTGTTATATAGTTTATTGCATTTATCAGGATACGATGTAACTCTTGAAGATATAAAACAGTTTAGACAATGGGGAAGTAAAACACCGGGGCACCCAGAATTTGGCCATACCCCTGGAATAGATGCTACCACTGGGCCTCTTGGTCAGGGCGTAGCAATGGCTGTTGGAATGGGGATGGCAGAAGCTCATTTAGCTGCCGTATATAACCGCGAACAGTTCCCGCTGGTCGATCATTGTACATATGCCATCTGTGGTGATGGAGATTTAATGGAGGGCGTATCGGGAGAGGCAGCCTCTCTTGCAGGTCACTTGCAGCTAGGAAAGTTAATTTTAATCTATGACTCTAACAATATTACATTAGATGGTGAGGCAAATTTATCTTTCTCTGAAAATGTTGGAAAAAGATTTGAAGCATACGGCTGGCAGGTACTCCGTGTGGAAGAGGAGAATAATCTCCAAGCCATAGAAGCTGCCTTAATCGAAGCAAAGCAGGAGTTAACTAAGCCTACTCTAATCGAGGTGAAAACAACGCTTGGATACGGAAGTCCAAATAAGGGAGGAAAAGGCGGACATCAAGGAACACATGGTTCCCCGCTCGGATCTGAGGAAGTAAAGCTGACAAAAGAGTTCTACGGCTGGCCGCAGGAAGATTTCTATATTCCTAATGAAGTAAAGGCATACTACCAGGAAGTAAAGGACAAGGGTGTCCAAGCTAATCAGTCATGGGATGAATTATTTAGCCAGTATAAGCAAGCGTACCCGGAACTAGCTATACGTTTAGAAAGAGAATTGACTGGTGAGCTTCCAGCAGATTGGGACAGCGAAGTACCGGTTTATGAAAAAGGTACCTCTCTTTCAACACGTGTTGCTTCTGGGCAGGTATTAAATGCTTTAGCAAGAAAGGTCCCTAACTTAATCGGGGGTTCTGCTGACTTAGAATCTTCCACCATGACACACTTAACGGATTTAGGAAGATTTTCTCCAAGTCATTATGAGGGACGTAATGTTTATTTCGGCGTTCGTGAATTCGCGATGGGAGCGATTGTGAATGGTATGGCTCTGCATGCAGGCGTGAAGCCGTTTGGGTCAACTTTCTTTGTGTTTTCCGACTACCTCCGTCCAGCTGTTCGCTTATCAGCATTAATGAATTTACCTGTCACTTTTGTTTTTACCCATGACAGTATTTTTGTTGGTGAAGACGGTCCGACCCATGAGCCGATTGAACAATTAGCTGCACTTCGCGGTATTCCGAATGTGACGGTCTTGCGCCCTGCGGATGCAAATGAAACAGTGGCAGCTTGGAAGTATGCAATTGAAAACCAAAATGGACCTGTTGCATTAGTCCTTACTAGACAAAATATTACTGTGAATATCGATGAAGAAACTGCAAGCAAGAATGTTAATAAGGGTGCTTATATTGTTTCCGAAACAGACATGGAAGTTCCAACCGTTCAGTTACTTGCATCTGGTTCAGAGGTTGGTTTAGCCCTTAATGTTAAAGAAGCATTAAACAAAGAAGGAATTAGTGTACGGGTAGTAAGTATGCCTTCTTGGGAATTATTCAATAAGCAATCAAGAGATTATCAGAATACGATTCTTCATGGGGACATTAAGCTAAATGTAGCGATTGAATTAGGGTCGCCACAGGGATGGGCTCAATTTACAGGAAGAGATGGCCTTATTGTAGGGATTTCTACATTCGGTGCTTCCGCTCCTGGAGATCGAATTGCCAAGGAATATGGGTTTACAGTAGAAGGAGTTGTGAATCAAATCAAGGAAAGATTAAATTAATTTATCCCTTTGAGGAAGTCTGAGAGCTGACCAAGATCAGCTCTCTTAATAAACAAAAAAAGGGTGTGTAGAAGGAAATGATACTAGAACAAGGTCAAAAACTATTGTTTATTGGTGATTCCATAACAGATTGTGAAAGAACCAAACCAGAAGGAGAAGGATTGTTTGCCGCCCTTGGTAAAGGATATGTTTCCTATGTTGATGGGCTTTTGCAAGCAGTATATCCTGAGTTGGGAATCCGAGTGGTAAATAAAGGCATCAATGGGCACACCGTTCGTGATTTGAAAAATAGGTGGCAGGAGGAT
This sequence comes from Bacillus sp. ISL-75, assembly GCF_018613095.1. NCBI lineage: Bacteria > Bacillati > Bacillota > Bacilli > Caryophanales > Bacillaceae > Bacillus > Bacillus sp. ISL-75. The sequence continues at coordinate 51,874 of NZ_JAGGQX010000054.1, read as the reverse complement.
GTTATTGGTCAAAAGCCTGACTGGTTATCCATTATGATTGGGATCAACGATGTATGGCGTCAATATGATACTCCGTTCATTAAAGATTGGCATGTATACCTTGATGAATATGAGGATACGCTTAGGAAGCTCGTTACGGAAACAAAGCCATTTGTGAAGGAGATTGTCCTGATGACTCCCTTTTATTTGGAGAGCAATGAGCAGGATCCAATGCGCCAGTCAATGGATCAGTACGGTCAGGTGGTTAAGAAAATCGCTGAGGAAATAAATTGTTTATTTATTGATACCCAAGCAGCCTTTAATGTTGTCTTAAAAGACCTTTATTCTGCAACATTAGCTTGGGATCGTGTTCACCCTTCAACTGCGGGACACATGGTACTTGCTCGAGCCTTTCTAAAGGAAATAGGCTTTACTTGGAACCATTGTTAACTTAATTCGAAACGGAAGGAAGGATCAAAGTGAAAGTCATTCATGATACTTTTGGTCAAATTGATAATTTGACGGTCTCCTCATTTACATTGGTCAATGATCATGGCGTGGAAGTTACCGCAATTAATTATGGCTGTATTATAACGAAAATAGTGGTTCAAGATAAATACGGAAACTACGAAAATATTGTCCTTGGACATGATTCGCTAAACGATTATGTCCATGATCCATATTTCCTCGGTGCCGTGGTAGGACGGGTGGGAGGACGAATTAAAGGCGGTTCTTTTGAACTTGATGGAAATACGTACACTCTTGCCAAAAACGACGGTAACAACCATCTGCATGGCGGATTAAGAGGATTCGATAAGGTCGTTTGGGATGCAGAAATACTAGAAGCTGGTGTTCGTTTTTCGTATCTCAGTCCCGATGGTGACGAAGGATACCCAGGGAATTTACATATACAAGTAACTTATACCCTGGATAACGATAACCAATTGAAAATTCAATATGGGGCCCAATCAGATAAGAAAACGTTGGTAACGGTCACGAACCACTCTTATTTTAACTTGAGCGGCAACCTAAAAAGGGATATATTGAATCACAAACTAATTATTAAGACTGATCAATTTTTAGAGCTTGATGATGAGTTTATTCCAACAGGTAATTTTCTTGATGTGAAAAATACGACCTTTGATTTTACTAGTGAAAGGGTTATAGAGACTGGAACCGCATCGGATCATCCGCAAAACGTATTAGTTGGGAATGGTTACGATCATCCATTTTTATTAAATACAAACCATGATAAGGAAATTGTTTTAAGGGATCCTGAAAGCGGACGTATCCTAACAGTTGAAACGGATGAGGCTGGGGTAGTGGTCTATTCAGGGAATTCATTAAAATCAGAAGGTGAATTCAGAGGTACTCCATCTGAAAAATACCTCGGTATTTGCTTGGAGACGCAGGCTTTGCCTGATGCCAATCATCATCCCCATTTTCCATCAACAATTTTAGATATCGATCAGCAGTATTCCTCCGTAACCATATATAAGTTTGGAATTGAAAAGAATTAAAGAATAGGGAGTGATTATCATGAATTATCGCGAACTCGGTAATACCGGTTTAATGATCAGTGAGGTCAGTTTTGGAACATGGGCAATTGGCGGCTCCTGGGGCAAGACAAGTGACACAGAAGCATTGAAATCCTTGGAATATGCGATGGAGCAAGGTGTTAACTTTTTTGATACAGCGGATGTATATGGAGACGGCCATAGCGAAGAGTTATTAGCTAAGGCCACAAAAGGCAAGGAAGACCAGATTTATATCGCAACAAAGTTCTGCCGTCAAGGTGACATCTTTGATCCAAAGAATTACAGCTATGAAAAAGTCAGTTCTTATTGTGAAGACAGCCTTCGCCGGTTAAACAGGGAAGAGATTGATTTGTATCAAATTCATTGCCCGGCAACAGAGATTTTGCAAGATGGCAGTGTTTTTGAAGTATTAGATCGTCTCCAGAAAGACGGAAAAATCCGTCACTACGGTGTCAGTGTCGAAACCGTCGAAGAAGGCCTTCTTTGTTTGGAACATCCAAATGTTAAGAGCCTGCAGATCATATTTAATATGTTCCGCCAAAAGCCACTAGAAAAACTACTACCTGAGGCTTATCAAAAAGGTGTAGGACTTCTGGTCAGATTACCGCTTGCCAGCGGACTGCTTACAGGTAAATTCACCGCCAATCATATTTTTGAATCCGATGACCACCGCCGTTTTAATGAAAATGGGGAGGCTTTCAATGTAGGGGAAACATTTGCAGGTTTTGGATTCCGAAAGGGTGTAGAGTTAGCTGACCAGTTAAAGTGGATTGCAGAAGGCCGGGAATCTATGGCTAGTGCAGCACTGCGCTGGATTTTAGACCAAAAAGAAATTACTTGTATTATTCCTGGTTTTAAAAATGTAAAACAGGTGGAGGATAATCTTTCAGCCTTGGAAACAAAACCATTCTCAGAAGAAGAAATGCAAGAGATTCAACGCTTTTATCAAGGAACAGTAAAGGAATATATAAGAGGTCCTTATTAAGTCTTTAAAATGAATATTCAAATGGAGTGAATCCTATTGGGTGGAAAAAATTTTATTAATGAGGTACCTACTTCTCAAAAAATAGTTGCGATTACATTTGATGATGGGCCTAATCCTATCTACACATCACAAGTTCTAGATATTTTTGGGGAGGTGGAAGGAAAAGCAACATTCTTTATGATTGGTGAGCAAATGGATAAGCATCCTGAGATGGTAAAAAAAGTTGTCGTACAAGGACATGAAATAGGAAATCACACATACACTCACCCTAAGTTATCCGAGTTAAGCCCGGCAGAGTGTTTAGAGGAAATCGAACGCACGGAGAAATTAATACAGGATTTGGCTGGACAAAAGCCCGTTGTCTTTCGTCCTCCTTACCTTGATTATAATCATGACACTGTTTTAGTCATGCAGCAAAAGGGATATCCAATGATCGGAGCTCTTAACATGGAGGCTCAGGACTGGGACATGCCCGGAGTGGAACATATCCTTGCAAAATCAAGAGACTGTGTGAAAAATGGCTGTATTTTAATTTTCCATGATGGCTACGGGGACCGCTCACAAACAATCGAAGCGGTTCGCACGCTTGTTTCTGAATTAACTTCACAAGGCTATCAACTTGTAACGGTAAGCGAGATATTAAAGTTATCATTAGAGTAAAAAAAGAGGAAGCACAACTAAAGAGATTGTGCTTCCTTTTGCTTCTTTTCTATTTTTTGAAAAGCTAGATAGCAGGATGCCATAATGATACCTGCTGACATGCTCCCACTAAAGAAAATGAACAGTCCGGGTAACACCCTCATAACAAAGATGGCCGCTGCAACTCCAATCAGCATCACAATATTGGCAATTGGATTAATCAGCATGATGTAGAAAGCATTTTTAAACAGTTGAACAAACTTAACGTTATAGTGAACGTAAACTGGAAATATATACAAAACGGTCACGATGATAGCAAAGATAAATAAGAATAATGGAATATGTGAGAGTTGAAGTAAATTACTAGTATCGATTTTCATATAGTACAAATCGATAAAAATAAGACCCGCTAATAAAACTAAAATAATACCTAATCCATTACTTCTAAGAAATTCTTTTTTAAAGGCATTCCAAAAGGTTCGAAACACTGGTATGTCACTTTCGCCCATAATCCATTTACGAATAACAGTAAACATAGACACAGTAGCAGGGCAAAATCCAAAGACTACTAGTCCAAGGACAGAAAAGCCAATCCATAATAAATTTACATAAGCAAACCTTGCTATCCACTCGGTAAGGGTAAAAAGACCACTCATTGATAGTTTATTCATAAAACTTCCCCTTCCTTGTTGCGCTTTCATTTTCGCTTTATACAATTATAGACCATTGATTCATCATTGAACATGGTAAACTATAAATCTGATTAATATTTAATATTTTCCATATTTTAAATAGATGTTAACGATTTCACAAAAATACGTTATAGTAAATAAAAACTATCTTATGATATTAAAGGACGAATAATAAATGTTCTCAAGACTACAAAAATGGAACACATTACGAAATCAAATTTTGGTCGTATTTTTAGTCGTTATGCTCATAGTTTTATTGATTGTCAGTATTTTAACGTTTAATAAAGTTTCCACTTTACTGAAAAATAACGCAGATAAACAAATTAACCAGACAGCTGTTGAGGCAAATGGCCGGTTAGAATCTTTATATAAACAAATTAGCACGGCCGCTAAACTTGTCATGACGAATGATAACATTCAAAGAATTTTGACAAGAGGATATGAAGGAAAACAAATTGCATTTACTGAGCGGCAACAATTAGAGGGAATCGTTAATACGATTCAAGCTAATACAGATGGGATTTTTTCTTTTGAGCTTTATACGAATAACGGGAACCGTTTACTGCCATTAGATGATACAAATTTAATCACTAGAATTGATGGGAAGTGGATCCACCAAGCTGAAAAAGCCAATGGACGGCTGGTGTGGATAGGGGATGATCCGAATAACTCAGATAATATACTAGCTCTAAGACGGGTTAATTTAATGGGTCGTGACTACGCCAATGGCGGTTATCTTCTCATTAGTATCTACAGAAGCTATTTACAGTTTGCTAACCAGGATGAAACAAAAAATCCGAATCAGTATTCTATTTTACTAGACAAAGATTTGAAGCCTATTCTATCAAACTATAATAAATCCCTCGATCCCATAATAAAAAACGATGCTCCTACGCTTTCATTGGACAATCAGGATTATATGGTTACAAAACAAACTTCCAATGAAACTGGCTGGACACTTATCATTTTAACCCCCATTAAAGCTCTAACAGAAGGAATTACTGTATTGCGGACGGGTATTATTATCTCTGGTATTATTGGATTTATAATCTTTTTTATTAGTTCGCTATTTCTATCAACTTTTATTACAAGACCGATTATCAAATTGACGGAAACGATGCAGCAGGCAAGCGCGGGCTCGTTAACCATGAACCCTAGTGTGACAACGGTAAATGAAATAAATGAATTAAATAGTACCTATAATCAACTGGTTAAAGAAACCAATCATCTGATTAAAATGGTATATCAAAAGGAAATTACCCGAAGTCGAAGTGAATTAAAAGCATTACAAGCTCAAATAAATCCACATTTTCTTTTTAATACATTGGACGCTCTTAAGTGGGCGTTAGAGGATAAAGATGAGGAGGATTTGGCAGAGTTTGTCGTTGCAATGTCAAACTTATTCCGTTATACCATAACCAAGCAAAACGATGGGGATTGGGTTCCAATAAAGGATGAAATTAAACATATTGAAGATTATATGGAAATTATGAAAATGCGATTCGGTGATCATTTAAAATGGATTCTAACCATGCCCCCATCGTTCTCACAAGTCAAAATCCCAAAGCTGTTGATTCAACCGTTAGTGGAGAATGCTGTCCTGCATGGGGCGGGGAATATGTTGAAGCCATGTACGATATCCGTTTCTATTCAACCTACGATAGATAAGGAGTATCTGCAAATTCTTGTAGAAGATAATGGTCCGGGGATCAAGCAAGAAAAATTAGATTCTATTAAACATGCCATGCAATCAGGAGGGGTAATCTCTATCTCAAAAGGCAATGGGATGGCAATTTCCAATGTGCATAAACGCCTTGAATTATATTATCAAGACCGTTTAAAAAGTGGACTTACTATTAATAGTGAAGTAAACATTGGGACAACGGTGTCTTTTGTAATACCTGTGAATGGGGAGGAAGAACAATCTTGAATACAAAGACTATTTTGATTGTGGACGATGAACCAAGAACCCGCCAAGGGCTGAAAAAAACTTTAGATACATGGGCAAATGGGAACTATCAAATATTTACCGCTTCCAATGGAGAAGAAGCAATGGAAGTTATGCTGCAGCAAAAGGTTCATATCCTGATAACAGACATTCGGATGCCTGAAATTACGGGTTTGCAATTATTAAAAATAGCAAAAGAACAAAACATCTATCCAGTCATCATTGTTATCTCGGCATACTCTGAGTTTGAATATGCACAGGAAGCTCTTCGTTTAGGAGTCATTAACTATTTACTAAAACCGATTAGCAAAAAGGCTTTAATTGAGGCCGTAGAGGATGCCGTACAAGCTGTTGAAAAACAAGAGCGGGCAGGAATTATTAAAAAAGTGGTCGATGAGAAACTTGTCCATGCAAATTCCCAAAACCTCTCGAATCGTGAACCGATAAGGGAAGCAATCGATTATATCAATAATCATTTAAAGAATGAGTTGACCCAGAAAGAAGTGGCAGATCATGTTCATTTAAATCCTAGTTATCTTAGTGTCCTATTCAAAGAACATGTCAAACTAACCTTCAGTGAATATGTAACGAGACGGAGAATTCAACGTGCGAAGGACTTGTTGATTTCAACTACTCTTCCAATTAATGATATCGCAGAAGAGTCAGGGTATAAAACGGCTAAATATTTTATTAAGATATTCAAAGAATTAGAGGGTATGACACCAAGTTCATACCGAAAAAATCAATAATGTAAGGGCTTTCTAAAAATAGTAGTATTTTTCCTAATCGTTGTGACCTATTTTTCAGAACTATCTGAATGTACACTATAAATGTAAGGAAAATCTAGAAAAGGTCATAGGGGGAATTACATTGTTTAAAAAGAAAACGGTTGCAATTTTAATGTCTGTATTCATGCTAGTCTCTCTTGTACTTGCAGGTTGTTCTTCCTCAAGTTCTTCTGAGGAAAGCAGTGCAGGTGGTAAAAAAGTGATAAAGTTCATGCATCTGTGGCCGGAAGGCAGTTCTAATGCCCAATTTTCAATCGTAAAAAACATCATTAGTGAATATGAAAAAGAGCATTCAGATATCAAAATTGAAACAGAAATCCTCAACCCTGATCAATACAGAGAAAAGCTTAAAGTTTTAGCTTCCTCTAATGAATTACCTGATATTGGCATGACTTGGTCAGATGGATTCATTAAGCCTTACGTAGAAGGTAACATGTTAGCACCATTAGACGACGTAGTTGAAGGGGATGCAGATCTTAAAGATGCTTTTATCCCTGGTGTTAAAGAATCGTATGCGGTTGATGGAAAAACTTATGGATTGCCATTAGAATTAAACATTTCATATGTTTTCTACAACAAGGAAATTTTCAAGAAATATAACCTTGAGGTTCCAAAAACATTTACAGAGTATAAAAAGGTTGTCAAAACATTAGCAGATAATGGGGTTGTCCCAGCAACTGTGGGAGCTAAAGATGGCTGGCCAGCATCATTCTGGTTTATGTATCTAGCAGATCGTATTGGCGGACCTACTATTTTAACAGATGTAATCCATGGAAAAGCAAAAATGGATGACCCAGCAATTGTTAAAGCAGCAGAAGAAGTACAAAACCTTGTAGATATGGGTGGATTTGTAAAAGGTTCTAGCGCCTTATCAAATGATGATGCAAAAGGTTTCTTTATGAATGAAAAAGCAGCTATGTTCTTAACAGCTACTTGGGAATTACCAAACTATACAACAAGCCCTGATGTTAAACAAGAATTTAAAGATAAGATCGGCTACTTCAAGTTCCCAACTTATGAAGGCGGAAAAGGTACTGATATCAACAGCTATGTTGGTGGTCCTGGTGTAGGTTTATTCGTTGCAAAAGATTCTAAAGTTCAAAAAGAAGCAAAGGATTTCGTTGGATTTTTGGTTAAAAAGTGGGGAGAAAAGTCTGTGACTGATGCGGGCGTTATTCCAGCAACTAAAGTAGACACAGCGAACTTAGACCTTGCTCCTATGTACATTGATATTTTAAAAGACTTGAGTGAAGCATCGAATGTTACTACTTACTTTGATACTCAATCTAGCCCAGCTGTATCAGAATTACACCATGATTTAGTTACAGCTCTATTTGGAAAACAAGTTACGCCGAAAGATTTTGTTAAGCAGCATGCAGATGAACTTGCTAAAGAACAAAAGTAATCAAGCGTAATTCATTCTCTTAAATCGTAGAGGGCATACAGGTTATGCCCTCTATATAATTAGGAAGGGAGTATAGAAAATGAAAAGTGTAATGTCAAACAAATTCGTAATCACCCTTTACGTACTTCCTGCGTTAATTCTTATTCTTCTATTGATTTATATCCCAATTGTTTTAACCGGTTATTATGGTTTAATGGATTGGAACGGCATCGGCAAGATGAAGTTTATTGGACTAGATAACTACATTGAATTAGTTAAGGATAAAATGTTCTGGCAAAGTACATGGCACTCGTTGTTACTAGGTATTTTTTCTACGGTAAGCTTGTTTGGTTATTTAATTTTATCGCTGATTTTAGCAAGTAAAATTAAAGGAGCCAACATTTTACGAAAAATATACTTAATCCCGATGTTATTATCATCAGTTGCCATTGGACAACTTTGGGCTAAGATTTTTGATCCTACTAACGGAATGATAAATAGATTACTAGTAATGCTAGGTGTTGATAATCCACCTGTTTGGTTAGCTGATTCTAAGATTGTATTATTTGCCCTCTTTATTCCAATTGTTTGGCAATACGCAGGTTTTTATATCATTATTTTCTATGCTGCATTAAAAAATGTTCCAGAAGAACTGATCGAAGCTGCGAAAATTGATGGAGCGACTCCCATTCAAATCGCTTATAAAATCAAGCTTCCACTAATTTCCGGCGTTATAAAAGTCATGGTAATTTTAGCGGTGGTTGGTTCCTTAAAGTATTTTGATTTGATTTTTGTCTTAACTGGCGGTGGACCTAACCATGCCAGTGAGGTTATGGCGTCCTATATGTATACGGAAGCATTTAGTAAATATAACTTCGGATACGGAAGTGCGATAGGATTCGGTTTATTGGTGATCTGTCTTGTGATGACTTGGTTAATACAAAAATTACTTTCTTCTAAAGAAGTTGATTTTTAAAAAAAGGGGAGTGAAAAAAGATGAGTAAGGTTGCCTATGAAACACAAACGCAAACGACCCTATTAGCTTCGTATAAACCTAGTAAAACACTCGGAAATAGAATTGGATACGGAATCCTATACTTAATCCTCGGAGTGATTGCGATTATTCAAATTTACCCGTTGGTGTGGTTATTCTTTTTTTCCTTGAAAACCAACCAAGAGGTTTTTGGTATGTCCCCGTTCTCGTTACCGCAAGATCCCCAATGGGGAAACTATGCGAAGGCTTGGACAGCAGGTCACATTGATGTTTATTTTTTCAACAGTGTGTTGTATACAGTAGTCGCTGTTTTTCTTACGGTAATCCTTGCCAGCTTTGTAACGTTTGCAATCACAAGAATGCATTGGAAACTGAGTGGGGTAGTTCTTGGATTGTTTATGGCAGGGTACATGATACCACTCCATTCAACATTAATTCCTTTATTCAATATCTTTAAATCAGCAAATTTAATTGATAATCCAGTCTCCATTATTGTTTCATATGTAGCATTTAATTTGCCGATAACGATTATGATTCTCTCAGGATTTTATAAGATACTCCCACGGGAGATTGAGGAAGCTGCTGTAATGGATGGCTGTTCGATTCATAGAATATTCTTCCAAATTACACTGCCGATGACACTACCTGTACTCTCAACAACTATCATTATTAACATGATTTATAACTGGAATGAATTCGTATTTGTTAATACGTTCCTAAGTTCCGATAAATGGAAGACAATCACGGTTGGTGTAAATAACTTCGTTGGACAGTATCTAACGGATTGGGGCGCTATTGGTGCCACATTGATGATTAGTATCATCCCAGTATTGATCGCTTACTTCATTCTTAGTGATCGAATTGTCGAAGGAATTGCAGCAGGATCTGTAAAAGGATAATGGCGTCTGTAATAGAGGTCACAAAGATAAAATCTTTAATTGAGAAGCATATTTTTAGTTGAAAACGAATGGTTACTATATAAAACCCTAGGAAAGCCCACAGGCTTTCTCTAGGAATTATAGGAGGTTGAACGTAGTTTTATATTATAAAACTATTTACCTGCTTAAAAGCCGCAACTGTGTTTTAATAAAACCTAACTTAGGAGATTACGATGTCATTACAATTAATTTTTGGAAAAGAAAACCAATCCATCTATAGCATAAAGACTCATGGTGCTGGGCCGCAAGGTTCACTTCCACTGACTCCCGAAATGTTACGAGAACTGCCAAGCGGCGATATTTTTGGTATGACCCAGAATGCCGGAATGGGCTGGGAACCTTCTAGGCTCCTTGGTAAACAGGTACTGATTATTGGAACTTTGGCAGGCATTCGTGATCACGATGGCACTCCGATTGCATTAGGATACCATACCGGAAATTATGAACTAGGATTACAAATGAGAGCAGCTGCCGAAGAAATTACTAAACTAGGCGGTGTTCCATTTGCCAGTTTTGTAAGCGATCCTTGTGATGGCCGCTCTCAAGGGACAACGGGGATGTTTGACTCCCTTCCGTATCGGAATGATGCAGCTGTTGTGATGAGGCGCCTAATCCGGTCTATTCCAACAAGGCGGGCCGTTGTAGGGGTTGCCACTTGTGATAAGGGTCTACCGGCGGTGATGATTGCCCTGGCATCCATGCACAATCTTCCAACCGTGCTAGTTCCAGGCGGTGCAACACTTCCGCCTACAGAAGGGGAAGATGCGGGCAAGGTTCAAACAATTGGTGCTAGATTTGCCAATAATGAGCTTACATTGGAGGAAGCGGCAAGACTTGGCTGTGTAGCATGTGGCTCTAGCGGGGGTGGATGTCAATTCTTAGGAACTGCAGGAACCTCACAAGTGGTGGTGGAAGCACTAGGATTAGCATTACCTCATTCTGCTTTATCACCATCCGGCCAGCCAGTTTGGGAAGAGGTTGCTAAACAGTCGGCTCGCGCTGCGTTGGAAATGGAGAAAAAGGGCATTACAACGAAGGATATCATTACGGATAAAGCGATTGAAAACGCAATGGTCCTTCATGCTGCCTTTGGTGGTTCAACGAACTTGTTGCTGCATCTTCCAGCTGTTGCACATGCTGGAGGCTGCAGAATTCCTACTGTAGATGATTGGGAAAGAATTAATAAGTTAGTGCCTCGATTAGTAAATGTATTACCAAACGGACCAGATAACCATCCAACCGTTCGTGCGTTCTTAGCCGGAGGAGTACCAGAAGTGATGCTTCATCTAAGAAAATTGGGCCTGTTGCATGAAGATGTCCTTACGGTGACGGGGGAAACGCTAGGAGCAAACCTTGATTGGTGGGAAACCTCAGAACGACGTGCGAAATTTAGAAAACTATTGGTGGAACATGATGGAATTCAACCGGATGAAGTCATCATGAGCCCAACTCAATCAAAACAACGAGGGTTAACCTCAACGGTTACGTTCCCGAAAGGAAACCTTGCACCAGAGGGTTCTGTTATTAAGTCAACTAGCATTGATCCATCTGTGGTTGGGGAAGACGGTATTTATCGTCATACTGGCGCAGCAAAAGTTTTTACATCTGAAAAGGCAGCGATCAGGGCGATTAAAACAGGCGGAATTGAAGCTGGAGATATCATGGTTGTCATGGGTGGAGGACCATTGGGGACAGGAATGGAAGAAACCTATCAATTAACTTCTGCCTTAAAGCACTTATCTTATGGGAAACATGTGTCCTTGATTACAGATGCTCGTTTTTCAGGCGTATCGACTGGTGCTTGTATCGGTCATGTCGGACCAGAAGCATTGGCAGGGGGGCCGATTGGTAAATTACGTGATGGTGATGTAATTGAAATTATCGTGGACAGAGATCATTTGGTTGGTTCCGTTAACTTTATCGGAACAAAGGATAATCGGTTGCTGATAGAAGAAGCAGCTCGAGTATTAGAAGAACGTGAGTCTCATCCAGACCTTAAGCCAGATCCAGGTCTACCGGATGATACACGATTATGGGCTGCACTTCAAGCCGCTAGTGGCGGAACCTGGCGTGGAAGTGTCTATGATACTGACCGAATCATAGAAGTACTAAACGCAGGGATGAAAGCGCTAGCTGAACGAGAAGAAAGAAGAATTAACTACTAACTAGTTTTTTTCTATTAAAACTGACAGCAGGCTCAGGTAGAATTTGATCCTGCTGGATTCCAAGGAGAGAGGTCCATTGAAAAACGTACAATTTTTAACACCTGTGGTTACTGCTTTTGATTTCGAGGGCAATTTGGACCACCAGGCCAACAAAAATATTTATGATTTCTTAATTAATGGGGGAGTAGACGGTTTAGTCATTATGGGCAGTACCGGGGAGTTTTCTTCTATGCAGGACGCCCAGAAGAAAGAATTAATCGACCTTGCGGTAAGTTATGTGAATCATCGGACCAAAGTGTATATCGGGACTGCGTGTATGACCGTGGAGAATACAGTTCAATTATCCAACTACGCGATAGAGACAGGCGCTGATGGTGTCATGATTATCAGCCCCTATTATTTTTCGCTATCGGATGAAAGTGTGGAATTCTATTTTGACCAAGTGTCGCAAAGAATAAAAGGGGATATTTATTTATACAATTATCCTGCTAGGACTGGCCACGACTTGTCTCCGGAAGTGACCCTGAATCTTTTGCGGAAACATAAAAATATTAAAGGATATAAAGATACCGTTACGGAAATGGGGCATACCAGAAAGCTAATCCAAACGGTGCAGAACGAGTTCCCTGACTTTATTGTCTACTCCGGATTTGATGAAAACTTCGCCCATAATGTTCTTAGCGGCGGAAATGGCTGTATTGGAGGGCTTTCTAACGTATATCCAGAAGTATTTTCCGCCTGGGTAAAAGCGATTAACGCGAAAGATCTAAAAAAAGTGGCTGAAATCCAGAGCATCGTCGATAAAATGATGGAGCTATACGATCTTGGCACACCATTTATCCCGTTTACGAAACAAGCGATGGTACTTAGGGGAATCGGATTAGAAGGATATTGTCTAAAGCCTCTTATCCAGCCGAATGAGAAACAAACAGATTCTATCAGTGTGCTTTTACAGGAATTGGATACAATGATCGTTCATACCAATCCTGACTATAAAGGAGTTTTAGCAACTAATGTATAAAAATAGTCACAAAATATGCAAAATTGTAATCGATTTCTTAGTAATAAGGTGGTATATTCTAGCTAAATAAGCCAAGATGACAAAACGCAGTTTTATAATGTAAAACAGTTTTCTCTACGATTCATACTGCACTGGTAGGAATTCTTTCTCAACTAGTGCCGAAGTCCAAATAACAGTTGTAAAAGGAGTGAAGTCGATGTTACAGGGTTTACAAAGTGCAACAACCTTACATAATGGTGTGAAAATGCCATCGGTTGGCTTGGGGGTTTTTAAAGTACAAGACGGGGAGGAAGTAGTCAACGTGGTAAAAGCTGCCCTTGAAGTTGGTTATCGAAGCATTGATACCGCTGCCGTTTACAGAAATGAAGAAGGTGTTGGCAGAGGGATTATAGAATCCAATGTGCCCCGCGAAGAATTATTTGTTACCACAAAGGTTTGGAATGCCGATCATGGTTATGAAGCAACCTTAGCAGCTTTTGATGTAAGCCTGAGAAGGCTGGGCCTGGATTATTTAGACCTTTATTTGATTCACTGGCCGTTACCGTCCCAAGGAAAATATATTGAAACATGGAAAGCTCTTGAAAAGCTTTATAAGGATGGACGTGTCCGCGCTATTGGTGTAAGTAATTTCAAAATTCACCACTTTGAAGACATTATTGCCAACTGTGAAATTAAACCAATGGTCAATCAAGTAGAATATCATCCGCGTTTCAATCAAAGGGAATTGCATGCTTTTTGTAAAAAACATGGCATTCAGCTTGAAGCGTGGTCTCCATTAATGCAGGGTGGACTTTTTGAAGAGCCTGTCCTTGTGGAAATTGCCGAGAAATACAATAAGTCAACAGCACAAATTATCATCCGCTGGGATATCCAAACTGGGGTAGTGACCATTCCAAAGTCCGTTAAACCTCACCGTATTGCTGAGAATGCTGATGTCTTTGATTTTGAACTTTCACAAGAAGACATGGACAAAATAAACGCTCTGAACACAGATCAACGAATGTTTGCAGATCCTGATGATTTTAATCGTGTGTAAGGGAATCGGTTATCAGATTTATTAAAAAGGGATAGTTTTACAATAACTTTGTTTATACAATGAACAAACAAAGTTATTGTAGATTAAAATGTGGAGGGGAATCAAGATGAGTACAAGCCTTGCTGAGAAAATAACAGTAGTACAACCAGAAAAAATCAAAATGAAGGAAAAGGTCGGTTATGCGACTGGGGATTTAGCCTGTAACTTCATTTATCAAACAGTAAGTAGTTATCTATTGTTTTTCTATACTGACGTTTTTGGAATTACCGCTGCAGCAGCTGGATTAATGTTCCTAGTTGTACGGTTAGTTGATGCAGTTCTGGATCCATTTATCGGAGCGGTTATTGATAAAACCAATACAAAATACGGAAGATTTCGTCCCTATCTTTTATACGGTGCCTTTCCGTTTGCAGGTGTAGCGATTCTCTGTTTTACAACTCCAGGATTTTCTGATCCTATGAAACTCGTGTATGCCTATGCTACTTATATTTTATTATCGATTACGTATTCAGTGATTAACATTCCTTATGCAGCACTTACTTCAGCCATTACTCAAGATAACAAAGAAGTTGTCAGCTTAACTTCAGTCAGGATGCTATTCGGAAACATCGGTGGATTGATCGTTTCATTCGGTGTACCACTCTTAGCCGGAATCTTCACAAATATGACTGGGGAAACAGGCACTGGATGGCAAATCACCATGACTATCATGGGAATTTTAGGAGCACTGTTATTGTTGTACAGCTTCTATAACACAAAAGAACGCGTTCAGCCTAATCTTTCAATAGAAGCTGAGATTAACTTTAAAGATATTTGGGTTCAATTAAAATCAAATCGTCCACTTTTAATCGTATGCATGTTCTTTATTCTTAACTTCGGTGTAAACTCCATCGTTAACTCTGTTGGAATTTATTATGTCACTTATAACGTTGCAAGACCGGAATTAGTAAAATGGTATGGTTTAATGGGAACTCTACCTGCACTTATCCTTATGCCATTAATGCCGTTGATGTATAAATGGATGGGTAAGAAAAAATTATTATTTACTGCTTTATCATTTAAGGTAATCGGCTTACTAGCCCTATTTCTTATTCCAGCATCAGCGGTTCCACTTGTATTTACAGGGAGATTAATCGCGGCACTCGGAACCATCACTGCAGGAGCTTTTACATGGGCGTTAATTCCTGAAACAATTGATTATGGTGAATATAAGACTGGTAAACGTGCAAGCGGTGTCATCTATGCATTAGTTGGATTCTTCTTCAAGTTTGGTATGGCAATTGGAGGAATTGTTCCAGGTTTAATTTTGGCCAATTTCGGTTATGTTGCCAATCAAGTTCAAACCTCAACAGCATTACACGGTATTTTGATTACAATGACCGCTATTCCGGCAGTATTCGTTTTAATAGAGCTTGGAGCTATATTCTTCTATAACTTAGATGAAAAAGAACATAAACGAGTACTTTCAGTATTAAGTTCAAGGAGATAATGACAAGATGAAAATACAAAATCCAGTATTAAAGGGCTTTAATCCAGACCCAAGTATTTGCAGGGTTGGAGAAGATTATTATATCGCTGTATCTACATTTGAATGGTTTCCGGGAGTTCAAATCCATCATTCAAAGGATTTAGTTAACTGGCATCTTGTATCACGTCCATTAAATCGAACTTCATTGATCGATATGAAAGGTAATCCTAATTCCGGCGGGGTTTGGGCACCTTGCTTAACTTACGACGAAGGAAAGTTTTGGCTTATTTATTCCGATGTCAAACAACATGCGGGGGCGTGGAAAGATACTCACAATTACTTAACTACCTGTGAAACGATTGATGGAGAGTGGAGCGAGCCAATCTATTTAAATAGTTCTGGATTTGACCC
Organism: Bacillus sp. ISL-75; assembly: GCF_018613095.1. Classification (NCBI taxonomy): domain Bacteria; kingdom Bacillati; phylum Bacillota; class Bacilli; order Caryophanales; family Bacillaceae; genus Bacillus; species Bacillus sp. ISL-75. Next base: position 35,888 of record NZ_JAGGQX010000054.1, on the reverse strand, counting down.
TTCCCTATTCCATGATGTGGATGGGAGAAAATATATCATTAATATGCTATGGGACCAAAGAACGTATAAACACTCTTTTGGTGGGATTGTATTACAAGAATATTCTCCTGAGGAAAAAAAGTTAATTGGAAAGCCAAAATTGATTTTTGACGGAACAGATATTAGGTTAACAGAGGGGCCGCATTTATATCATATCAATGGTTATTACTATTTGCTAACAGCTGAAGGTGGTACACGATATGCTCATGCAGCAACTCTAGCAAGATCAAAAAATATTGAGGGGCCATATGAACTGCATCCAGATCATCCCCTCCTCACTTCTTGGCACGACCCTAGAAACCCATTGCAAAAATGCGGACATGCCTCTATCATTCAAACACATACCGATGAATGGTATTTAGCACACCTAACTGGCAGACCACTATCTCACGAGGATAAACCGGTTCTTGATTATCGAGGTTTTTGCCCGCTGGGAAGGGAGACTGCCATTCAAAAACTTGAATGGAGAGACGGCTGGCCGTATGTTGTGGGCGGAAAACAAGGATCTGTTGAGGTAGAAGCACCGAAGATGGAAGAGGTAAAATGGGAACGAGATTATGAAGAAGTTGACCATTTTGACAGCCAAACCTTGAACCACCATTATCAGACATTACGGATTCCGTTAACGAAAGATATTATGTCCTTAACTGACAGTCCGGGAAATTTACGCCTTTATGGAAAAGAATCACTAACGTCATGCTTTACTCAGGCTTTGGTTGCACGACGTTGGCAGTCATTTCATTTTGATGCGGGCACAGCGGTTTCCTTTAATCCAAATTCTTATCAGCAGGCTGCAGGTTTAGTTTGCTATTACAATACCGAGAATTGGACATCTGTTCAAATTACCTGGAATGAAGAAAAGGGACGCATTATTGATATCATAAGCTGCGATAACTTTACTTTTTCACAGCCGCTTCAGGGTAAAGAAATTCAAGTTCCGGATTCCGTGGAGTATGTCCATTTAAAAGTGAAGGTAAGGGAACATTCCTATCAATACGCTTATTCTTTTGATGGCGAAACTTGGACTGATATTCCGGTAAACTTTGAATCTTATAAGCTATCAGATGACTATGTTCGCTTGAACGGATTTACTGGTGCATTTGTTGGCATGCACTGTCAAGACACAAGCGGAACAAACAAACCTGCCGATTTCGACTATCTTACTTATAAAGAACTGTAATTATTTATCGATGAAAGGAAGGGAATATTCATGGAAATGCTTCAGGTGAAAAATAATAAAATTACTGATTCTGCCGGCAAGCCAATTCAACTAAGAGGTACATGCATTGGCGGCTGGATGAACATGGAAGATTTTATTAACGGCTATACTGGAACTGAACATGCTCTTCGTCATACGGTTGCTGAAGTGATTGGAAAAGCAAAAGCTGAATTTTTATTTGACAGATTGCTTCATTACTTCTTCGGCGAAGACGACATTGAGTTTATTAAAAGCTGGGGTGCAACGACGATCCGAATTCCCTTAAATTATCGTCACTTTGAGGATGATGAAGCACCGTTTACGTACAAAGAAACAGGATTCGAGCGCTTGGACAAGATAATTGATTTATGCGAAAAACACGGGCTATACGTGATTCTGGATCTTCATGCAGTCCAGGGCTTCCAAAACACTCACTGGCATTCAGATAATGATGTACGTCACAGCTTCTTCTGGCATGATAAAACTTATCAAGACAGGTTTGTTGCTTTGTGGGAGGAGTTTGCACGACGTTACAAAGGAAGAGGAGTAATTGCAGGCTTTAACGTTATGAATGAGCCATGTGTGAATACACCACACGGAGATTTCCCGCATACATTTTTTGGTGATTATAAACCGGATTGGGAAAGAATGAATCGGGTCTACAGACGTGTGGTTGAAGCAATCCGTTCGATTGATTCTGACCATATCATTTTCCTTGAAGGAGATAACTACTCTAAATTATTTGATGGTTTAGAAGCACCTTTTGCTAGAAATCTGGTCTACAGCAGTCATAACTATACAGCAGCCGGTTTTGGACCTGGACCATACCCAGGAGTGGCTGATGCAAAAACACCTCGCGTGATAAGCGGCCGATATTGGGATAAAGCTGTGCAAGAGGAAGTATTTTATAACCATGAAGGAACTAAATATGCACAGAAGTATAACGTTCCTCTTTGGGTAGGGGAGTTTGGCTCTGTCTATAATGGCCCAGAAAATGAAATCCCTGATCGTTTAAGTGCGATGGATGATCAACTTGGTATCTTTGAAGAATTTGGAGCACATTGGACCACTTGGACTTATAAAGATGTCGGTGTTATGGGTTTAGTGACACTGGATCCAGAATCAGAGTATATGAAAAAGGTTGCTTCGATATTTAAAATGAAACATGCCTTAAATACCGATGATTGGATGATTTGGCTGCCAGGCTTTAAAGCAAGAGAATTAGCTGCGGAATTGGCCAGCCATTTGGAAGAGGTGGTGAATCCGGAAATATCTCACGGCTATAATCTAGCTAGCCTTTCACAAGCCCTTTTCACCATCTATGCTGGGGCGCTAATACAGCCAGAGTATGCTAAGATTTTTAAAAATCTATCCGAAGAAGAAATTGACCTAATTATGCAGTCATTTGCCTTCAAAAACTGCAAAATTAATGAAGGCTTGTTAAATATCTTGAAAAGATATACAAGCGAAACGTTAGAGATAGCAAACGCTTAAATTCAGTACGGATTTCTATCCACAATAAATAACGAGGCTGATTTCAGAAGGCATGATCTTATGTCCTTTTGATATCAGCTTTCTCACTTTTATAAGGCTATAGGAGGGCTTCCTTTGGAATCTACAAAAATATTTTTTGAAAGGCAAACGACCAACAAATATCTAAATAAGCCAGTCAGCAAGGAATTACTGATAGAGGTATTGAAGGCGGCTAGCCGCGCACCGTCCTGGGCAAATTCACAGCCTTGGGAAATATATGTTGCGGCAGGAGAAAAGTTAGAAGCATTGCGATCGGCTTACTTAGAGTCGTTTCAAAATCATGAACCGCACACACAGGATTTGCCTACTCCGAAAGAATGGCCTGAGTATATTGATAATCGAATGAAAAAGAGCTTTGCAGAGTCGTTTAAAAGCATGGGAATTGTTCGTGATGACGATGCAGAACGCTATAAAAACTGGAAAAATAACTATCAGTTTTTTGGAGCCCCAGTTGGTTATACTGTTTTTTGGCGTCTATCTGTTCCTAAAATGTGTTATCTGATTTTTCAAGAATTTATTTATGCGCCCGGAAGGACAGTTGCATATAAATCAAGGGGTGTAGCGGATCTAATTTAACGCCATTTTTAGATATGATGAAAATCGGAATGAGAAGAATGAATATAGAGTTACCTTTCCATTTTTCCGCGTCTAAATTCCATGGTGACGGTTCTCATGGTTTTTAATTAGGCTAGTGCCGAACGCAGGAACCGTCCCCCATAAGAAAAGGTCTTTTTTTTACATCAAATTAATATAATGACAAAGTTAACTTTTTCTAGAGGTGAATATTTTGGAGATTTTTGGTTTGTCATTTGCGGTACTCTTGAAAATAATTTTAATCAATATTGTCTTAAGTGGAGATAACGCAGTCGTTATCGCAATGGCATCACGTATGTTCCAAAGAAACAACAAAAGAAAGCGATCTTTTGGGGAACATTTGGAGCCATTATTTTACGTTTAATATTTGCAGTAGCAATTATTTATCTACTAGACGTACCTTTTGTAACTTTTATAGGTGGGCTTCTTCTAGTGTATATTGCCATTAAACTACTAATTGGCGATGATGAAGAAAATCTTAGAGAAGGAGGCTCAAGCTTAACGCGGCTTTTATCAATTAGTAGAACATTTTATCGATTGCGTTCAAAATAATAACACACCTGAACCATCTATTGATGATTCACTGATTACCCATGAAATTTGCGAGGAAATCGTGAAATATATTGATTCAGATGAATAGAAATGATTTCATGATGTTCATATAACAAAAAACAATAAGGCCCATTCCAGACATTAACTGAAATGGGCCTTATTGTTACTTAACGCATATTTGTTCAAACCTTAGGCTGAAATTCAGAGGTCAGACCTCTGGTGTAAAAGGTCTTGCAGGATTCGAGCTTGTCGCGACGCCGATTCTGAAAATACCATCATTATCTCTTGCTGGGAAAAATAAATAATACGTGATAAATTATAATGAGATGCGTTTTGTAATGCACATCTATAAACTTCTTGCTTCGGCCTTGATAAAGTTCTCAACAACAAAAGCAGAAACACCTAATGCGCTCGAATATTTTCCAAGCCGTGAAAAATCTAATTGCAACCCATTTTGATGGAGCGCAAGAGTATGTTTTTCAATCGTAGTCCGTATTGGCGACTCAATCCATTCTTTTGCCAACGCTAATCGATTTCCGATTATGACCTGGTCGGGGTTAAAGGTGTTAATAATATTATTAATCCCATAACCAAGGTACTGGCCGATTTCTTCAAAGTGACTCTTGGCAATTTCATTACGACCCTCAGCCAACTTAATCAATGACTCAAGTGAATCAAAGTCAGCCATTTCCAGCAGTGCATTTTCAGAGGCGTATGCTTCCCAACAGCCTCTGCTGCCACAGCTGCAAGGCTTTCCGTTGATGTCAATAATTATGTGACCCATTTCACCGGAAAATCCATTTTTTCCTTGATATAATTCTTTGTTTAAAATAATCCCAACACCAATTCCGATTCCAGCACTTATATAAATGATGTTCTGATAATCTTGACCCGCACCGAATTGTTGTTCACCAATAGCCCCAGCATTCGCCTCATTTTCAATTATAACGGGAACATGGTATAAGTCCTCAAGGTCCTTTTTTAATCCAATGTTGGTCCAGCCTAAGTTTGGAGCTAGCAGGACAGTTCCATTTTTGTTTACGATACCAGGCACAGCTACACCAATCCCAACTATTCCATACCTGCTGTTAGGTATCTCATCCAATATCGACCCAATCATATTTTGGATTTTGCTCATAATCGTAGGGTAAGGGGTTCGGTTTACGCTTTCATGTTTCTCTAACAAAATGGTACCTTTTAAATCCGTCATCACGCATAGAACGTAATTAACACCGATATCAATGCCAATTGCATATCCGGCCGCTTTGTTGAAATGAAGGATAACAGGTCGCCGACCACCGCTGGATTCCCCGGTGCCGGATTCGTAAATAAGTTCCTCTTTCAATAACTCATTTACTAAAGCAGACACTGTTCCCTTATTCAACCCTGTTATTTGGGCAATATCTGCCCTTGATATCGGATCTTTTTCAATAATCATTTGTAATACAAGGGCTTTGTTATTTTTTTTAACAGTTTGATGATTCCATGTAATCGTTTCCAATATATAAAAAACTCCTTATTTCGTAGTAAATCTATTTTAACACAAAAAACTTTGTTTATCGCCTACACAAACCTACTGGCGCATGGTATAATTATTTCAATCACACGTTTATAGTTGATTATTGTGAACCTTATCTGCAAGTCCTATCCACGTGGAGTAACTAGATTTTATGTATTGAAGAAGCGAAAAAGCCAGCAGGCTTTCTCACGTCTGTACAGCAGGCATAAGGCAGATCAAAGGTTGTTTGTAAAAAACGGTCAGCCTTTTCAAAAAATTTAGTTTATCAAGTGAACAAACTAAGATTATCATGCTATGATTTGATTATCTAAGGTTAAGAGATTCCAATAACCCTTTTGTAAGCATTTACACTTTTAGTTATTTTAACAATATACCCACTAGGAGGAATCATGAATGGCTTATTTTGAAACAGTTAATAAAATCCAATTTGAAGGGGCTGCATCAAAAAATCCTTTCGCATTTAAGTATTATAATCCTGAGGAAAAAATCAATGGCAAAAAAGTGGAAGAAATTCTTCGTTTTTCTATTGCATATTGGCACACATTCACAGCTGACGGAACAGATCCGTTTGGAGTAGGAACTGCAATTCGTCCTTGGGACCGTTTTCAAGGCTTAGATTTAGCAAAAGCTCGTGTCGAAGCAGCATTCGAATTTTTTGAAAAATTAAATGTTCCTTTCTTTGCATTCCATGACGTTGATATCGCTCCAGAAGGAAGCACATTAAAGGAAACAAATGAAAACCAAGATGTTTTAGTTGCCATGATCAAAGAATACATGAAAACAAGCAAGACGAAATTACTTTGGAACACGGCGAATATGTTCACGAACCCACGATATGTTCATGGTGCTGCAACTTCTCCCAATGCTGACGTATTTGCGTACTCTGCAGCGAAAGTGAAAAAAGCGTTGGAAGTAGCTAAAGAACTTGGCGCTGAAAACTATGTATTCTGGGGCGGCCGTGAGGGTTATGAAACACTTCTAAATACAGATATGAAGCTTGAACAAGACAACTTAGCACGCTTCTTCCATATGGCAGTAGATTATGCGAAAGAAATCGGCTTGGACGTTCCGTTCTTAATTGAGCCAAAACCAAAAGAGCCTACCAAACATCAATATGATTTCGATGTGACAACTGGTTTGGCATTCTTGCAAAAATATGACCTAACAGATTATTTCAAGTTCAACATCGAAGCAAACCACGCAACTTTGGCCGGCCACACATTTGAGCATGAGTTAAGAACGGCTCGTATCAATGGAATGCTTGGTTCAGTCGATGCTAACCAAGGTGATACATTGCTTGGATGGGATACAGATGAGTTCCCAACTGACCTTTACACTAACACATTAGCAATGTATGAAATTCTAAAAAATGGCGGCTTAGGAAAAGGCGGCTTGAACTTCGATGCAAAGGTAAGACGTGGATCATTTGAAGCAGAAGATCTTTTCCATGCACACATCGCTGGTATGGATGCATTTGCCATCGGCTTAAAGGTTGCCAATAAATTAATTGAAGACAAAGTTTTAGATAGCTTCATCGAAGAACGCTACATCAGCTATACTGATGGCATTGGCTTGGATATCGTAGAAGGAAGAACCAACTTCCGCGAGCTTGAAGAATATGCCTTCCAATTAAATGAAATTAAGAATACATCAGGCAGAACGGAACGACTTAAAGCAATCGTTAACCAATACTTATTAGAAACACTTTCAACTGTAACAGTTTAATTAAAATAATGAAAAAAAAGTGCTGGTGGCCTATTACTCCAGCACTTTTTTTAGAAAAGGGTGATCAGGGATGAAATACGTAATTGGTGTTGACCTCGGAACGAGCGCAGTAAAAATCTTACTCGTTAACCAGAATGGTGAAGTTTGTCAGGAAGTATCCAAATCATATCCTCTTATAATAGAGAAGTCTGGTTATAGTGAACAAAATCCGGAAGAGTGGGTGGAAAAAACCACAGCAGGCTTAGCTGAACTCATTCAGCAATTTGATGGAGATGTTAACGATATCGAGGGCATCAGCTTCTCTGGGCAGATGCACGGTTTGGTATTATTAGATCAAAACAATCAAGTATTAAGAAACGCAATTTTGTGGAATGATACAAGAACCACAAAACAATGTCAGCAAATCTATGACGTTGTCGGTCATGAACGTTTATTAGAGGTAACCAAAAACCCTGCATTAGAAGGCTTTACGTTACCGAAAATTCTCTGGGTAAAAGAAAATGAACCTGAAGTTTTTGAACGTGCCAGCGTTTTTTTACTGCCAAAGGATTATTTACGCTATCGGATTACTGGGAATATCCACATAGAGTACTCTGATGCGGCAGGAACTTTACTATTAAATGTAGCAAAGCGGGAATGGAGCAATGAAGTATTAGAAGCTGCTGGTCTTTCCGTTGATTTCTGCCCGCCATTAGTAGAATCTCATGCATTTGTTGGTTCTGTATCGGCCGAATTTTCCCAAGAAACGGGATTATCCGAAGCTGTAAAAGTATTTGCAGGCGGTGCGGACAATGCCTGCGGCGCGATTGGTTCAGGGATTTTATCGGAAGGGAAAAGCGTATGCAGTATCGGCACCTCTGGCGTCGTACTTTCATATGAAGAAAGAAATGACCTCGATTTTGAAGGAAAGGTTCACTACTTTAATCATAGTGAAGAAAATACGTACTATACAATGGGGGTGACCTTGGCTGCAGGTTATAGTTTAAGCTGGTTTAAAGACACGTTTGCGAAGGAAGAAGCGTTTGATGATTTTTTAGCCGGTGTGGAGGAAGTACCGGCAGGCAGCAACGGATTATTATTTACCCCGTATATCGTGGGGGAAAGAACGCCGTATGCTGATTCTACTATCCGCGGAAGCTTTATTGGGGTTGATGCTTCCCATGAACGCAAGCACTTTGCCCGCGCGGTTCTCGAGGGAATCACCTTCTCCTTAAACGAATCCATTGAGATTTTTAGAAGCAGCGGCAAGACAATCGATTCGATTATCTCGATCGGCGGAGGAGCGAAAAACGAAACATGGCTGCAAATGCAGGCAGATATATTCAATGCAAAAATTGAAAAGCTTACAAGCGAGCAAGGCCCTGGAATGGGTGCCGCGATGCTGGCGGCATACAGCTGCGGCTGGTATTCATCCCTTCAAGAATGTGCGGAAGTCTTTATCCAAACCGATAAAACTTATGAACCGATTCCAGAAAATGTGGAAGCCTACAAGAAACTGTTTACAATCTACCAACAGGTTTATACGCAAACAAAAGACCTTAATGAGCAATTAAGAGAATTTAGAAAGTAAATAATTCCTAATAAAGGCTAATGGCAAAATGAAGCCGGTGCTTAGTTGCTTCCATTTATTTCCATATGAAGTGTAAGGAAAGATTACAGATGAATAAATCCAAAAATAACGTCTCTCCTCAGTTCAGTCTACTAACCATTACTTGGCCCATTTTTGTCGAATTATTTCTCCAAGTGATTATGGGCAGTACCGATACGATTATGCTGTCGCATATTTCTGATGATGCTGTCGCGGCTGTGGGGGTGGCAAATCAGTTAATCTTTTTATGTATTCTCATTTTTAACTTTGTCTCGTCGGGTACAGCTGTTGTTCTCTCGCAATACTTAGGTGCGGGTTTAAACCAAGATGTCCGAACTGTGACAGCCATTTCCATTACCCTAAACCTTTTAATTGGCTTGCTTATTAGTTTATTAATGGTCATTTTTAAAACTGAACTCTTACTGTTTTTTCACCTGCCGGAACAAATTGCCGTATTAGGGGAACAGTATCTTTTGATTGTAGGAGGAACATTATTTATTCAAGCAGTGTTAATCACCATATCCTCAATTTTAAGAGCAAATGGATACACCCAGGATGCGATGATGGTTTCCATCTTCATGAATGTCATTCATTTAGCCGGAAATGGGATCTTAATATACGGTTTATTGGGATTCCCGGAGATGGGTGTGATGGGAGTGTCGATTTCAACGGCCGTTAGCAGAGCGATAGCCTTAGTGATTATTAGGTATTTTTTCCTAAACTTTGTTTATCCAGTAGACATACTAACTTTCGAGTGATAGAATAAAAATATAAATTCTGAATATTTAGAAGGTCTTTAAAAATATGAAAAAACGGAAGGGATTACTACCCTTTTATTAGTAGTATTAGCATTACCTGCATGTGAACATGATGCTTCAAGTAAAAATGAAAGCGATGACAGTTCAATAATTCATATGAAAAACTTAGAATTGGTCCTTCCTTTCTATTTTACACTTAGTTTATTTAATAAATATACTAAGTTTTTAGTTGATTGACGTGTAAGTCTTAGTAGGAAACAATTTTAAATTTGATATTATTGAAAACGTCTTCAAAAATCATTTTCTACTATTCCACAGGAATGCGTGATCTGAAGGCTATGAAGATGTATTCAACTTGGTGGTATTGATAATTGGAGTAAGACAAAGAGTCAAGAAATCCAGGTGAAAGACCTATATTAGGAATCTCCCGGTTAAATGGAGGATACTCCGTTAACCAGGTTGATATAAATTTTAAAAGGAGAATGAATGTATGAGTAAGCTAAAAAAAATGCGTAAGCGAAAAAAAACCTTATCCTTGCTACTCACTGCTGGCCTTGGTCTAAGCTTATTTAGTAGTTTACCAGTTCAGGCATCTAATGATGGATCAGCAGGGACAAAACAGAATTTTTCAGTGCAGGCTTCTAAGGTTGTATCAAAACTGCCGATTTATCTGGACAAATCTTACTCTTTCCAAGAGAGAGCTGCGGATTTAGTTTCCCGCATGACGCTGGAAGAGAAGGCTTCCCAGATGGTAAGCAGCTCAGCACCTGCTATTCCGCGACTTGGTGTTAAAGCCTATGGATGGTGGAATGAGGCACTTCATGGCGTAGCCCGTACTCAATACAATCCAACCGGTAACGCCACGGTATTGTATAACACAACATCCTATCCTATGGACCTTGCCCTGGGTTCTACATGGGATCCGCAGCTAATGTATAAGGAAGCTACAATGGTTTCCGATGAGGCTCGTGAAGTGGCGCCAGAAAACACTCTTATGCTCGATTACTGGTCACCAACAATCAATCTGGCTCGTGACCCGCGCTGGGGAAGAAATGATGAATCTTACGCAGAAGATCCATACTTAACAACACAAATAGCTTCACAGTTTGTTAACGGTATGGAAGGTAAAGACATGGATGGAAAGCTGCTGCCCGAGAGCAAAGGATACCTCAAAACGGTAACTACAATTAAGCATTATGTAGCTAACAATAGTGAAGTCAACCGTTTAAACGGTTCATCAAATGTAGATGAACGTTCACTAAGAGAGTACTATTCTGCACCTTTTAAAGGAGTTGTACAGAAATCCAATGTTAGTTCAGTAATGACAGCTTATAATCGCGTTAACGGAATACCAGCATCAGCCAATGTTCACACAATGGATACACTCCTTCGTCAAACGTTTGGATTCTCTGGTTATGAGACATCTGACTGTGACGCCGTTTTTGAAATTTCAAATCCAAATGGCGGCCATAATTGGACTCCACCAGGATGGACGCGCCCTGTAAATCCGGTAGAAAGAACCGCTTTTTCGATTGCAGCCGGTGAAGATCTTAACTGTAACGCAGGCTACAGTGATGCATACAGCTTTGCTAACACTGTACCAGATGCGGTTTCACAGAAAATTGTAACTCCGACTGGTACATTCTCAGAAAATGATGTTGATACAGCTTTAATCCGTCTCTTTACAGCTCGTATGCAGCTTGGAGAATTTGATGATCCAAATAGTGTTCCATGGGTTAAGGAAGCACGTGACCGTGTTCCAGAAGGTACATGGACTAATAGTAATGACAATAACGCCATTACAAAGACTAAAGAAAGATTAGACATGGCCCGTAAGGTAGCTGATAACTCATTAGTTCTGTTGAAAAATAGTGAAACCACACAGAAAGACGGAAGTAAAGGAAAGCTTCTTCCTCTTAAGGTTCCAGCTTCCGGTAGCTTCAAGGTTGCTGTAGTAGGCTATTTTGCTAATCCTGACAAAATGTATCTTGGTGGGTATTCAAGTGATCAAGGCAGTGCAGGTATCGCCAAAATGGTAAATGCTTATAATGGTATCAAAAATGCTATAACAGCTATAAACCCTAATGCTGAAGTCACTTACTACAAGGGCTTTACTGATCAAGGGACCACAGCAAAAGACCTCAAAACAGTAGATACAGCTGCTGTAGAGGCTGCAAAAAATGCTGATGTTGTTATTGTATATGGTGGAACTGACAACACTACTGCAGACGAAGCTGGGGACCGTCACGACCTGACTCTTCCTGGAGCACAGGCTTCATTAATTGATCAAGTTGCTAAAGCCAATCCAAATACAATTGCAGTTATGGAAACGATTGGACAAGTAGAAGTTAATTCATTTGAATCGGATGTTTCTGCCATGATTTGGAGCTCTTATAATGGTGAGCGCAAAGGTGAAGCTCTGGCGGATGTTCTTTTAGGCAAACATAATCCAAGTGGACATATACCATTCACTTGGTATCAAAGCAGTTCACAACTTCCGGCAATCACTGATTATACATTAAGACCTACAGGAGATAATCCTGGTCGAACATATATGTATTTTAACGGTCCTGTTTCCTATCCATTTGGACATGGTCTCAGCTATTCAACATTTAAGTATTCAAATATAGATATTAGCAAGAAAAATCTTCGGGCTAATAACACATTTGATGTAAGTGTTGATGTTACTAATACTGGAAAGACAAAAGGTGATGAGGTTGTTCAGCTTTATGTGAACACACCTGACGCAAAAGCGGAATTACAACGTCCAATCAAGCGTCTGGAAGGCTTCCAGAAGGTCTCATTGAATCCTGGAGAAACCAAAACGGTTACCATGACTGTTAAAGTTCCTGATCTTGCTTTCTTTGATGAATCACAGAATAAATATACAGTAGACCAGGGCCGTTATGGTATTCAGATTAGTACATCAAGTGCTGATGCTGATATCCAGCAGCAAGAGTTCATAAATGTACATGGAAACTTGAATCCTGAACTCAGTGTTGTTACCGTAAAGCCTATTCAGGAAGGTGACAAAGAGGCTGATATCCCTAGCCGTGTAATGTATGAAAAAGGTAAAGTAGTCTTTCCTCAAGTTACTGCAGCAATGAACGACGATAGTCTATATGGATATATTTACAAGAATAATGGCAAGTCATTACCTGAAGGAATGACATTAAAATACAGCAGTAACCGTCCTGATGTTGTTTCCGTTGATGGTAATGGGGTAATAAGAACTGTTAATGGCGGTGCAGCCACCATTACTGCTACTGCAAGCTATCATGGCGTTAAAAAGTCTACTCAATTTGTTGTGTATGTTAAGGAACAAGGAGAGTTAGACGGAATCAATGTTGACGGTAAACAGTTAACTGGATTCTCCGGTGATCTTTACAACTACTCAGTAAAAGTACCAGATGGCACTAATACTGTTCCGCAAATTTCAGCAATCAGTCATGATCCGAATGTGAAAGTAAAAGTAACTCAGGCAACTTCCATTCCGGGTACGGCTACTATCGTTACTCAGCAGGGCGATTTTTCACAAACGTATAAAATTGGCTTCGGACGTGCGCCGATTTCCGCTGATTTTAAGTCCGGTACACTAGGTAACCAATGGTCAATCCTAAATGAAGATAAAAATAATTACAGCTTGACAACTGACGGATTACAGATATCTACACAGCCAGGCAATATTGAAGATGGATCGGTTAAGAATTTGTTCCTTCAGCAGGCTGCAGGCGATTGGCAGTATGAGACGAATGTCAAACTATCAGCCACACCTTCAGCCACACAAGAGGTTGGACTTACTGTATATGATGATAAGAATAATCATATCAAGCTAACCTACGGAACATATGCAGGAAGGCCAGCTGTAAACCTCATCCGGTCTATCGATGGAGGCCAGATGCTGTTTAGAACAAGAAATGTAAACGCAACAAATATAATTTTCCGTCTTGCTAAGGTAGGAAGCCAATATACTGCGTATTATTCAACTAATAATGGAGCTACATTTACATTGCTGGGTACCGCCCCAATGTCATTGGCCAATCCAAGGGTCGGCTTAATCGCTACCAACGGATCATCAAACGCAGCTGGTCCTATAAATGCAGTATTCTCATATCTTAAAAACTATTAATTCACAGCTAATCTAGCATTAACGTCGATGAATCAGCTATTGGTAGATTCTCTTCCAATAGCTGATTCATTTAATGTATTTTATTAGAATAGAAGCCCAGGCAGTTGAGGTGTTCTAAAATGGCTAATCAAAAAAAAGGTTCTAACAATACTTCTGCGAAGGTTATATTCTGGATGGTCGGTTTAGTGGCAGTCATCATTATGGGGTTTATTTTTTTAGCCCCTCATAAAAGCCAAAATTCGACAAGTCCAAAAGTTGAGGCCTACAAAGGAAAAAGTTCAGCACAGATTGATTATACAAATCAGCCTTACTTAGGAAAAAGTTCAGCACCCGTTTCGATTATTGAGTTTGGAGATTATAAATGCCCATACTGTAAAATGTTTAATGAAAAGGTAGTACCAATCATTAAACAAAAAGTAGATAAGGGTGAAGCGAAATTATACTTTATAAATTATTCCTTCATTTATACTGATTCGACTCGAGCGGCAAAATTTGCGGAATCCGTTTATGCTGTACTGGGAAATAAGACATTTTGGAAATTTCATGATCTCCTTTATCAAAAACAATCTGAGGACACCAAATATGAAAAAATGGATATATATGATGGAAAATTTCTTACAGAGACATTAAAAGAAATTGTCAGTGATGAGGATGTAAATAAGGTTGTTCAATATTTTGATTCGAAAAAAGCGGATGCTGCTTGGCAAAAGGATATGGATCTTGTAAATACACTGAATGTAACCGGTACTCCTACCATTTTCGTAAATGGTAAGTTGGCAAAGACAATGGATGATTTAATAAATATGGTGGATAAGGCGGCAAATGAGAAATGAGATGAATTAATAGAAAACAAGAAAGGAAGGAAGGAAAGAAAAATATAAAAAAATTCTAACAACTTAGTTTATATAATGGACAAACTAACGAAGTGATGATATATTATTTTTGTAAATAAAAAAAGTTAAATTAAGGAGGTAACAAAATGAAGAAGTTGAAAGGTATAATCACTAGCTTATTGGTAGTATTGCTAGTCGGAATGCTGGCTGCTTGCGGAGGTCAGGATCTTGGAAGCAAAAATGTAAGCGGCAACAAGGATGGGGGCAAACAAGGCAGTAAAATTAAAATTGGTTTATCTGTTTCAGACTTAACGCTGGAAAGATGGCAGCATGATAGAGATATCTTTGTTGATGAGGCAAACAAACTTGGTGCAGATGTTGTAGTACAATCCGCAAACGGTGATGAGGCTAAACAATTATCGCAAATTCAAAATATGCTTTCACAAGGCATTGATGCTCTTGTTATCATTGCGATCAACTCGGATTCATTATCTCCGGTTGTTGACCAAGCTAAAAAAGAAGGTATTCCTGTTTTAGCATATGACCGTTTAATCAATAACGCTGATGTTGATGCATATGTTTCCTTCGATAATGTTCGCGTAGGGGAAATGCAAGCTGAAGCGTTGGTTAAACAAGTACCTAAAGGCAACTACTTCCTACTTGGAGGATCTCCAACAGATAACAACGCAAAAATGTTCAGAGACGGTCAAATGAACATCATTAAGCCACTTGTTGATAAAGGTGATATTAAAGTTATCGGCGACCAATGGGCAAAAGATTGGGATGCCAATGAAGCTATGAAAATCATTGAAAATGGTTTAACTGCAAACAACAATAAAATTGATGCAATTGTCGCTTCAAATGATAGCACAGCCGGCGGTTCAATCCAGGCTTTAGCAGCTCAACATTTAGATGGAAAAGTTGCTATTTCAGGACAAGATGCCGACTTGGCGGCAGTACAACGTATTGTAGAAGGCAAACAAACAATGACTGTTTACAAGCCAATCAAAACCATCGCAACAGAGAGTGCTGATGTTGCTGTTCAACTTGCCAAAGGTGAAAAAGTTAGTACAGACAGTACAGTAAATAATGGGAAAGTTGATGTTCCATTTATCAAGCTTGATCCAATTATGGTAAATAAAGATAACGTGATGGACACAATTATTAAAGATGGTTTCCATCCTTATGATGATGTTTACAAAAACGTTCCAGAAAATGAGCGTCCGGCAAAAAAATAATCCTGTAAAAAGGAAGATAGGGGGAGCTATAATCCCCTTCTTCTTATTAAAGAATAATAGATTTAAAGTTTTGGAAGAAACTATCTAGCTGAGAGCGTCTTTTCTCTTTTTAATCAGTTGACACAGGTTTTTGAAAAGAGGTTTTGAATAAGGCGTTTGTGCTTTTCTTAGGAGGTTACTTGATATGGAAGCTTTTGCGCTCCAAATGCAAGGCATTACGAAAGAGTTTCCAGGTGTTAAAGCGTTGGATCATGTAACATTTTCAGTGGGTAAAGGAGAGATACATGCTTTATGTGGTGAAAATGGCGCTGGGAAATCAACATTAATGAAAATATTAAGCGGTGTATATCCCAACGGAACATATAACGGCAAGATTTTGATAAATGGAAAGGAAGTCTCATTTAAATCGATTAAAGAATCACAATTGGCCGGTGTTTCCATTATTTATCAGGAACTGGCGCTGGTAGGAGAAATGTCTATAGCGGAAAATATTTTCCTTGGTCATGACTTAATGAGAAGGAAATTAATTGATTGGAACAAGATTAATACCGAAGCCCAAAAATGGCTGCAATATATTGGATTGGATATCGATCCTGAAACCAAGGTAAATCAATTAACGGTTGGAAAACAGCAACTAATCGAGATTACAAAAGCATTGACTCACAATACTGATATTTTGATCTTGGATGAGCCGACTGCTGCGCTGACAGAAAGCGATGTTGAAATATTAAAAGGAATCTTAATGGACTTAAGATCTAAAGGTGTTACATGTATTTATATCTCACATAAGCTTGGGGAGGTAATGGCTTTAGCAGATAGTGTAACAATCCTTCGCGATGGTCAGACAATCGGTACATACCCAATTTCAGAGATGAACGAAGATAAAATTATCGCGAAAATGGTTGGAAGGGAACTCACTGAATTGTTTCCTTATGAGCCACGCAAGATTGGCGAAACAGTGTTAGAGGTGGACAAATATTCAGTTTTTGATAAACATACAAACAGAACGATTATAAAAAATGCTTCATTTAAATTGAAAAAAGGTGAAATACTTGGTATTTCAGGATTAATGGGTGCCGGACGGACGGAGCTATTTACAAGTTTATTTGGAGGTCTTCCGGGTAAAAAGCAGGGCCGGGTAGTGATCAATGGGAAGGAAACCAATATCCAAAAACCTGCCGATGCGATTCAAGCCGGTTTAGCCTATGTTTCAGAGGATCGAAAAAGATATGGACTTGTTCTGGGAATGGATATTGCGAAGAACTCTACATTAGTCGCCCTTAATAAAGTTATAAAACTTAATGTTATTGATAGCGCGCTCGAGGTTAAGAAAGCAGATGAAATTACTAGAAAAATGAAGCTGAAAGCACCAAACCTTGAGGCGAAAGTAAGTCAATTAAGTGGAGGAAACCAGCAAAAAGTAGTTTTAAGTAAGTGGATTCTAAATGATCCTAAAATTCTTATTTTGGATGAACCTACTAGAGGGATTGATGTTGGCGCCAAATACGAAATCTACAAGATTATCAATGAACTTGCCGAGCAAGGAGTAGGAATTGTCATCATTTCTTCTGAATTGCCGGAAGTACTTGGAATGTCTGATCGAATTCTTGTCATGTCTGAGGGAGAGATCACGGGAGAATTCAGCCGTGATGAAGCTACACAAGAAAAAATAATGGCTTGTGCTACTGGAGGGATAAAGCTGTGAACAGTCAAGTATCTATAAATAATCAATCACAAGTAAAAAAAGCAGCTGGAATTAAAATGAAATTTGATATTCAATCCTACACATTAATCATTGCGCTTGTTGTGATAGCGATTATCTTTGGAGCTTTTACCGGTGGTGAATTCTTATCATCACGAAATCTTTCAAACTTATTTACCCAAATGGCTGTTATGTCTGTTCTGGCCGTTGGAATGACATTGGTTATTGTTGCCGGTCATATTGATTTGTCCGTTGGTTCAATCGTAGGTTTAACCGGTGGTATTGCAGCAATGTTACAAGTATGGCAAGGTTATAATACGGTAACTGCTGTTCTGGCAGCAATTATTGTGGGTGCTGTCATCGGTTTATGGCAGGGCTGGTGGGTTGCTTTTCGTAATGTACCTGCGTTTATTGTTACATTGGGTGGCATGTTGATTTTCCGGGGGATTTTGATTGGAATCAGTAAAGGACAAACAATTGCACCATTAAGCAACAGTTTTGGTCAAATTGGGAGCAGCTTTATTCCATATGTTGTTGGTTATATATTAGCCATAATCGGAGTTGTTCTTCTGTTCATTTCAAAAATACGCTCAAGAGCAAAACGGCAATCCTTAGGTTTAAATCTTTCTCCTGCCTTTCTTGATTATGGAAAAGTCACGGTTTATTCAGTTTGTATTTTATTCGTAACTTATATGCTTAACCGCTACCTTGGAATTCCTGTACCAATGTTAATTGTTGTTATCTTAGCCGGAATATTTCTGTTTGTATCACATAAGACATCATTTGGTAGATTCACATATGCAATTGGTGGCAATGTGGAAGCTGCCGCACTATCAGGAATAAATATCAAACGAACTCTTTTATATGTCTTTATTTTAATGGGAGCTTTGGCCGGTGTAGCAGGAGTATTACTAACAAGCCGATTGAATGCAGCAACTGTTAGTGCAGGAACATCATATGAATTAGATGCCATCGCTGCTTGTGTTATTGGTGGTACAAGCTTAATGGGTGGTAAAGGAAAAATCGTTGGTGCCATAATTGGTGCGCTGATCATGACAAGTATTGATAATGGTATGAGTATGATGAACATCGAGGCGTTTTGGCAATATATAGTGAAAGGGCTTATCTTAATTTTTGCAGTATGGATGGATGTATCCAACCAAAAAAGATAATTCATTTCGTAACAATATTTTTAGGAGGGGTGGACTTGCGAAAAGTTCGTTGGGGGATTTTAAGTACTGCTGAAATTGCAAGAACGCAGGTAATTCCAGCTATCATTCAAGCTAAAAATTCCGAAGTGGCAGCAATCTCAAGTTCCAGTGGCCGCGGAAGTGAAACAGCATTAGAATTCGGTATTCCCAAATTATACAATAGCTATGAGGAACTGTTAAACGACCCGGAAATTGATGCTGTTTATATCCCCCTTCCCAATCACTTGCATAAACATTGGGTAATTGAAGCAGCAAAGAAAGGAAAACATGTCCTTTGTGAAAAACCGGCAGCTTTAAATGCTGAAGATGCAACCGAAATGGTCAATGTTTGCCGTGAAAACAATGTTAAATTCATGGAAGCGTTTATGTATCAGTTTCATCCACAGCATCAACGGGTCAAGGAAATTATTGCTTCGGGGAAAATCGGAGAAGTTAAACTCATGAGATCATCCTTTTCCTTTCTTCTGGAACAAAAAGACGGAAATATTCGAATGGATAATGAAAAAGGCGGCGGAAGCCTATACGATATTGGAAGCTACTGTATTCACGCGATTCGTTTTATTTTAGATTCAGAACCGGTAGCAGTAGAAGTCCATGGAGAAATGGATTCTAATACCGGAGTTGATCTGTCAGCGGTGTGTGTATTAAAGCTTGAAAATGGGGCTAAAGCGATTTTTGATTGTAGCTTTGACATGGCTTTTAGAAATGAATATGAAATTATCGGAACAAAAGGTAGAATCATTGTCCCGAGAGCTTTCCGTCCGGATATTAATGGAGGAGAAGGTATCATTATTGTTCAAAACGATTCAGTTGAAACAATGGAAAGAATTCATGGATATTTATATTTGACGGAAATCGAGCATTTTTCCAATGCTATATTGGAAGATTCCCCTATCATGTATACCGGAGAAAGTATAATAAAAAATATGCGTGTGATTGATGCATGTTACCAAGCCCTAATAAATTAAGATTCTGAATTTCGTTACTATGACAGTCATTTTTTATCCTGATGGTCACGAAATCAATATGCGGAACTCACTTTTTGGTATCCCCAAAAAGTGAGTATTTTTGTTTTAAAATCAATTTTTTATGTCAGCCAAAATAGAGCGTAGAAATGACTAAGGTAAAAGTTGGAAAGTAGTGTCAATCAGGGGAAGGAATAAATCGGTGAATGCAATACATTTATTTGGACTACAATGCAAACTTCTATTGAAGAATTATGATTCATATCCAAGATCCATTAATGAATGTGAGAAGGGTAAAAGGAATCTTTTATAAAATGGACTACATTATATGTAGTGAGTTTTTACAACAGGAAAAAATTATATAGTTAAAAATCGTGTGGAAATGAAAAACATTCCACACGTTTTTTTCTTTAAAACATGATAAGTAGTGTCCCCATTCAATGAAAAAACACAGTATTTTTGATTGTTGAAAATAAATAACTATTTGGATAAATTCCGGTGATCAACTGGGGACCACCAAATTTGGAATTTGCCACTATCGTATAGCATTCCCAGCATGTATAAAAGTCCATCATAATAGCGCGCGTGACCGGATGGAATATCAGTATTCCAAAGTTGATGAACGAATTTCAGTTTGTTGGCATTAGTTGCTGAGATGGCAGACGTTGCATTCATTGACACGAGGCCCGGTGAGTGTTGCTGTGGTTCATACCAGACCAAATTTGTATTTATAGGGGTCCCATCGAGATGGTACCGGCTATTATAGGTGTCCATTCCTTGACTCTCAAAAAAGTTTTGCAGTGTGTTGGAATATTGAGTCTGCCAAGGCTTTACTCCAAACCATGCTGCGTCAACATTCGCATTTGCGATGGCGCGCCAAGCGTCTTCGTTAAAGTTGTCACTATATCCATCGGGGCCAGCCCCTTCCCAAGGCGCCTTATAAGGTGTTCCGTCGAAATTAGAGTAGCATGGAGCCAACCCCGTCTTTGGGTTTGCTGCCTTTTCCAGGAGTTGTTCACCTGCTAAATAGGCTTTCTCCCAGAGATCCTTGTCTTTCGGATTTACTGAAGCAAAGATCCTATAAAATGCCGGCAAGCTGTAGGATGGATCTGTGAATCCGATTGAACCTGGCGGGGAGAATGTAGACAAGTATGTTTTCCTGTCGAACATATCAACTCCACCGGTGTCGGAATTATGCCACATTGCATGCAAAATTTGTTTTGCTTCCTTTTTGTAATTGTAAATCCCTTCTCCATTTCCCCAACGACTTGAAGCAAAAGCTAGTGCCGCAGCAATCCATTGGTCACCATCAGGAGCAATGCCTTTACTGAGGATGGTACCATCTGGTTTAGTGTGCCATGCAAAAAAGTCTTTTGTCGGTCCACTTTTAATTTGCATGTATGTTTTCGCATAGTTCCATAGGGCGTTAAATTCCTTTTGATGATTGAGCTGTAATGCAATCATCATGGCATAGCCCATTCCCTCGGTACGGACATCTTGGTTTCCGATATCCTCTACATACGCCATGTCAGGAGTAAGTTGGTAGTATATCGCTTGACCATCATAGCGATTGGGTTCTGATCCAGGATTGCCATGAAACAACTGTTCCCAAGCGGCATTAATTCTTGCGTCAATCTCTTTTTGTGTATATCCTGCTTGAGCAAGCAAATTAGGATACACTCCGGTTTGATAAGCTCCTTGCGGGTCGTTTCCGATTCCCCAGGATGTTTTTTGTACTGTGGTTGAATCTGATGCAAATGCACTTGTAGGGACAAGTAAAGCAGCTACTGAAAGAATTGAAACACCTATTTTAGCTATCTTACGCACACTAAACACCTCCAAAAATTTTTAGTTGTTAAATAATTAGGTTTTTAATATGAATCGATGTAAACTATCACCCCCGGCAAAAACGCTTTTATATTTACTTAGTTTGTATAACGTACAAACTAAGCAAAGTACTATATAATTTTAATAATTCTGAATCTTTTTATCAATGGGAAATCCGAATCATTTTCTTTGGAATTCTCATAGTCTAAAAGTTTGGAAAATATTAGTACTTTTGTATTGCCGTAATTTGGTAAGATGGAACATTGTCACCAGGCTTCCTTTAATGAATAGAAAAACTACTGCTAGATGAAATATTACAGAGGATTTGAGTTTAGTTGCCAAGGTTAAATAGATAGAGGGTCATGGTTCTGCAGACTTTGATTTGGTCAAAGCAGCAAGGTCTTGAAAGGATAGTTTTAATGCGGAGGGATTCTCGCTTTGAGGGTCGGTAAACGCAGCCTAGCATGGCTTAAGGCAGGCCAATTCATATCATTTGTACAAACCCACTCTTTTTCATCTGAGTGGGTTTGTATTTTTTATAGAATCTATTTATGACTCACAGTTCAGATGGTTTTTGCTTTGGCACGAGAAGCATCGAGTTGCTTATTGATATCTACGACGTCTTTATCTGAAAGCGGGTAAAAAGCCATAACAATCATTGAAACGATAGCAAGCGCTGCTGGAATCCAGATAGCTGTGATATTGATACCGGAAAGAGCACTTGCTGTTTGCTTCGCAGCATTTCCATCAAAACCGTAAGCCGCAAGGAACCAGAGCGGAATGGCACCACCAAGAGTGAAGCCTATCTTGAAGAAGAGACCCATGATCGCGTTGATGATAGCAGCGTTACGTTTGCCAGACTTCATTTCACCATAAGAGACAACTTCAGGAACGAGTGCCCACATGAAACCAGTTGCTGAAGTAAGCCCCCATTGTTTGATGAAGGTTGAAACATAAGCAAGGAAGAGTGAATCATGCATGCCATCTAACGACCATACCCAAGTAAGGATTTCCCCAACAACAAACATACCAAGGAAGAAATGGAAGAATCCCTTTTTACCAAAGATTTTCTTCAATTTTGGCCAGAAGACTGGGAAAGCGATACCAGGGATGGAGGCGATGAGACCTACTGCACCCATCCAGTCTGAGTGGTTGACCGTGTATTGGTTAAAGAAGCCATTCACTGTATTCATGAAGAACATGAAGGTGAAAGCAAGCATAAAGAATAGACCTAGAATAACGAGTGGTTTGTTGTTCTTCAATTCAACGAACAGGTCGGTAGCTTTCACTTCTGCAGATTGCTCCGCAGTTGCGACAACGCGTTCTTTTGTAAGACGGTAGCAGAAGAACAACGCCACAGCGCCAAGTACCATGTAAACCATGTAAACCCCAAACCAAGCGTGACTTGCAGATACATCCGTATAAGTACCCATGTTGAGCTTGAGACCAAAGAAACCTGTGTCTTTGGCTGAACGGTCTAATGGTGCTGCCATTTGGACAAACATTGGAAACAGTGTGTAAACCAAGAGGTTAGCAATGTTAGCCAGCATCATACGAGTAGTTGTGATTTTATCTACGGATTCAGGGTCACGTGTGAGTGAAGCATTCAGTGAACCGTAAGGAATGTTAACCACTGAATAAACCAAGTCGAGCAGGAAGTAAGTGATAAAGGCTATTGGCACTGAACCACGAATGGCTGGAATTGGAACAAAGAGCATCGCTGCTAAGATAATAAGTGGAATACCTGCAATCAGAAGCCAAGGACGATATTTTCCGTTCTTGAATGTATGTTTATCGACGTAGGTACCAACCATCGGATCCCAGAATACGTTGACGATACGGACAAACAAGAAGATGAACCCAGCTGCTGCCGTACCAATGGCATTAACAGTAGTCAGATAGAGAGCCAGGAATCCTCCGACTGTACCAAATACGAGGTTTTGGGCAAAGTCCCCAAGACCGTAACCGATCCGTTCAGAAAGGCTGAGCTTATGGTACTCGTTTTGTTGTATGTTTTGTGTGTTTTTGTTCATTTGTTTAACTGTTGATTCCATTAAAGCCATGTCACAATCTCCTTTTCAGTTAAATTATAAATCACTTATCCGCTTACATTAATAGATATTGGTAATATAGTCTCTTTGAAAAAATGAGCCTCTCAAATCTTTTTTAGACAAGAAATTAGCGTTAACCGCTTTCAGAGATGGTTAGAAAATTGGAAACCCTTTTAACAAACCCCATAAAAATAGGTAAACACTTTATAAAGTGAATTGCTGCATTCACTACCTATCTAGAAATATTTCATTATAAGTAAAGTCTTATTTATTGTTAAAAAACAATCATTTTCCTGCTTAGTTTGTTTACGTAGATAAACTAAGAAGATGTTTTATATCCTAAATTTTAATCATCCTATACAAAACTTCAAATCATGCAGCTGGTAAAAATATTGCGTTTATTTTGCTTTAAATCCGTTTTTCACCTCTTTAACTAGTAATTTCATTTTGAAACCGTCTACACTTTATTATTTAAAAAAATAAAACTATTTTAAACTTTGTTTGTTTATCGGATAAACCAAACTGTGAGTTTATACTACCACATGTTTTTTAAATGAACAATATACAAGTTTATAAATTTTTACGATATAATAAAAAATAATTAAGTAAAGGAATAAATACATTGAATCGATAAACAAATAAAGAGAGGAGGAGACTCGTGAAATTAGCAGATCAAAACTATATAAAATTGCATAGCCAACAAGTTATTCTGAGTACCATTATTAATCACTACCCGATTTCCAGGGCAAAACTCTCGGAATTAACGAACCTGAACAAAGCAACCGTTTCTTTGCAAACGTATTCATTAATCGAAAAACATCTCGTTTCCGAAATTGGGGTGGGAGTATCGAACGGGGGCCGAAAACCTATAATGCTAGTTTTTAATAAAAATGCTGGCTATGCTATCGGAGTTGAACTTGCTGCCAATTATATTTTAACGATTTTAATTGATTTAGAGGGAAATACGCTTTTCTCTGACCACTTTGAATTTGTAAACGAGTCAATGGAAGCGCTTAGATCAATTTTAATTGAAAGAATTAGGCTGGTGGTTGATCATGCACCGGAATCACCGTATGGCATTATTGGTATCGGAGTTGGGGTACATGGTGTTAATGCGAATGAAACGGTAGTATATACTCCCCATTCAAATTGGAACAAAGTTGACTTAAAAAATTTGCTCGAAGATCATTTTAACTTTCCTGTTTTCATTGAAAATGAAGCCAATGCCGGGGCATTTGGCGAGAAATTGTATGGTACCCTAAATAATTCCGATAACAGCATTTATGTAAGCGTGGGAACTGGTATTGGTCTGGGGATGATTGTAAATAACGAACTTTACCGTGGGTCTGATGGAGTTTCAGGAGAAATGGGACATATGACAATTGAATTCAATGGAAAAAAATGCGGCTGCGGAAACCAAGGATGTTGGGAACTGTATGCATCTGAAAGTGCATTTTTCAATAATCTTTCCAAGATAAAAAATGGAGGGGAAATGACACTTAAAAAGGCCAAAAAGATGATTCTGGAAAACGATGGGGATATATTGATGGAAATAGAAAAATTCGGTTATTTTTTAGGAATTGGTTTAACGAATATGATCAATACTTTTAATCCAGATTCGATTATCTTGAGAAGCAACTTGATTGAGGCTAATCCAATCATTTTAAAGTCGATTAAGAAGGCGGTTTCAAAAAGGTTATCAAGGTACATACCGCTAAAAAATGAGATTTTTATTTCCCAACTCAACAGAAATGCTGCCGCCCTCGGAGCTGCTTCGTTTATGATAAAAAGGTTTCTTGTGGATTCCAAAGATTTCAAATTAATGAAAGATGGATTTGTGTCCTCCACTTTCAGGAAACAGTGTTAGTAAAAAAGACCTTGAAGGCTTATAAGCATTTTCAAGGCCTTTTTATTATCAACTATCAACTTGCTATGCTCAGTTTGAGTATGGATCGATTGTTTGAATGGTTCCGTCTTCATTGTATTTTAGTTCGGTATATTTAACACAGCGTTTATGGTCAACCCCGTCGGACAGGGAGCAGTCATGGTAAAATAAATACAATTTATCCTCGAATTGAACAATCGAATGATGGGTGGTCCAGCCGATGACAGGGGTCAGGATTTTCCCTTTGAAAACGTACGGACCTAGAGGATTTTCGCTGATTCCATAAACAATGCTATGGGTCGTACCAGTAGAGTAAGAAAGATAATATTTCCCATTGTATTTATGGGCCCATGGGCCCTCAAAATATCTTCTTTCCTCATCGCCGGCAAGAATTGGCTTGCCATTCTCGTCTACAATTGATATTTCTTGCGGTTTGTCCTTAAAACTAAGCATGTCTTCAGTTAATTCTGCTGCCATTGGTCCTAACGCCGGTTGTGATGGATCAGGCCCTTCTGCATCAGGAATAAATATACCTGTCTGCCATTTTTCTAATTGTCCACCCCAAAGGCCGCCAAAATACACATATGCTCGGTTGTCTTCATCCACATAAACTGCGGGATCAATGCTAAAGCTTCCTGGAATGTAATTTTCTTCAGCTTTGAAAGGGCCTGCAGGATTTGAGCTGGTCGCAATACCGATTCGAAAGATACCATCCTTATCTCTTGCTGGGAAATATAAATAATACTGGTTATTTTTAAAAGCAGCATCTGGTGCCCACATCTGCTTACTAGCCCAAGGTACATCTCGAACGTGAAGTGCTTCGCCATTATCTACACATGGTGAATTGAAATTATCTATCGACAAAATATGATAATCTTCCATTGCATATTGATCACCATTATCATTTGTAGGGCCATCATGATCAATATCATGGGAAGGATAAATATAAAGCTTCCCTTCAAATACATGTGCAGAAGGATCTGCAGTATAAATATGTTCAACCAAAGGTTCATTTGGTTTTACGATTTTTTCCATGTTCTATTCCCCTCTGAATTACGTATTTTAATTGGCTCATAAAGATCATGCATGCAAACATCACAATCATCAGTACTATCATGTCCGGGGGTGAACGTTGGCATGTATCCAAAAAGACGCAAAATAGATATGCTGATTAGGTAAAATTTGGTCAAATTGACAATAAACTGTTCTTTCGTATACATTAGTTAACGATGATTTGTTTGAAGTAACCGCAATTCATTATTGGCTATATTAAACCATTGAACAGGTGAGCCCGAACAGATAAAATATCTTGGATTTGCCTGGTGATTACATACTATCAGTTGGAGTTAAAAGGAAGGCTCTGTTATAACTGATTGTTGATTCCACTGTGTTTGAAAAATAAACGGTAAAAATCCGTTTAAATTGGGAAATATCCATATTTCCTTAAAAATAAAGGAATTTTTTCCGTTTATATTATCCAAATCTTTGGATTTTGTCTTATTTAGAGCAGTTAATCAATCGTAATATCTCCGCTTATATCTGCTTTTTAAGCTTCCTCTATATACATTAGCCGGAATTTCTCCGCAAGAAGGATTTGACCAATTTCTTCAAGGGGTGGATACTGTCCCTGCCGGGTCTAAAGGTTTGCTGTTTACCCCTTATTTAGTAGGAGAGAGAACACCCCATGCGGATTCATATATTCGTTCAAGTTTTATAGGAATTGATACATCACATGAGAGAAAACATTTTGTTCGCTCCGTTTTAGAAGGAATTACCTTTTCTTTAAATGAATCGATTGAAATTTTTAGGAACAACGGTAAAAAAATTGACTCCATTGTTTCGATCAGCGGCGGAGCAAAAAATGAGACATGGCTGCAAATGCAGGCGGATATTTTCGATGCCAAAATTGAAAAACTCGCAAGTGAACAAGGCCCGGGAATGGGAGCAGCGATGCTGGCAGCCTATGGGTGCGGTTGGTTCTCATCATTAAAAGAGTGTGCAGAAAAATTTATTCAAACTGCGAAAACGCATGTTCCAATTAAGGGAAATGTGGAAATGTATAAAAAACTATTTGCTATTTATCAGGATATTTATATGAACACGAAGGTGATTAATAGACAGTTAAAAGACTTTAGAAAATAGAATCTAATTCTACTGCAAGGAATGGTGAAGATGACTCTGAAGGAAAAGGAAGTCTATAACAGGAATAATTCAAGCGAGAAAATTTACTTTAAAGAGAAAATTGGATATGCTTCCGGTGACCTCGCATGTAACTTGATTTACCAAACTGTTTCGACCTATCTTCTGTTCTTTTATACGGATGTGTTCGGCATTTCCGCAGCTGCAGCAGGTACAATGTTTTTAATTGTTCGGGGAATCGATGCGATAAGTGATCCATTTATCGGTACGCTGGTTGATAAAACCAATTCAAGGTTCGGGAAATTTAGACCCTACCTATTATATGGTGCATTTCCATTTGCGTTATTAGCCATCCTTTGTTTTACAACTCCTCAGTTTTCAAGTGGAGGTAAACTCATTTATGCCTATATTACCTATGTTGGCTTATCGATCACCTATACTTGTATTAACGTACCTTATGGTGCACTTACATCCGCTATTACACGTGAAAGTAAGGAAGTGGTTGATTTAACTTCTGTACGTATGTTTTTTGCGAATCTTGGCGGTGTAATCGTTTCGTTCGGTGTTCCATTATTAGCAGGTGCAATTGGCAGCGCAGCTGATTCAAAAAAAACAGGCTGGCAAATAACAATGACCATTATGGGTGTTGTCGGTGCCCTATTATTACTTTTCTGTTTTAAAAATACAAAGGAACGTGTAAAAGTAAAAGAAGTCCAGGGCAAAATTAAGTTTGCAGACATCTTTGAACAATTTAGAGTAAATCGTCCATTTGTTGTTCTATGCACCTTTTTTATTCTCATCTTTGGTATTAACTCCATTAGTAATTCAGTTGGGATTTATTATATTACATATAATGTGGGACGTCCCGATTTGGTGAAATGGTACGGATTATTAGGCAGCCTGCCAGCATTAATCCTCATGCCATTTCTCCCTGTTCTGAATAAAAAATTGGGGAAAAAGAATTTAATGAGAGTATCTTTAACGATAACAATCGTTGCAACTCTGGCTTTACTAGTCATTCCGGCCACAGCGGTTGCTCCCATATTAATTGTGCGATTATTAGCTGCAGTAGGCAGCCTCGTTGCCGGTGGTTTTATGTGGGCGCTTATTCCTGAAACCATTGAATAGGTGATTACAAAACGGGTAAGCGTTTGGGGGGATTAATTTATGCTATGATTGGTTTCTTCTTTAAATTTGGAATGGCGCTGGGTGGAATTGTACCGGGATTGGTTCTTCAACAATTTGGATATGTTGCCGGTCATTCTCAAACTCCACATGCTTTAACGGGGATATTAATTACAACGGCAGTCATCCCCGCTGTATTATTAGCTGTATCCATACTAGTTATTAATCTCTATGAACTGGATGAAAAGAGATATGGTGAAGTGATTAAAGCTTTAGAAATGAGAGACAGGTAGCTAGCGGACTTATTAATATGAAGGAGAGTTGACCATGGATAAAGAGCTTAAGAAACTGACGATTGATGCGGAAAAATTTGCCTACACAGTTTTATCTTCTCATCATGTTGAAAGTGGAGTTCCTGAGGACATAGCAAAAAAACAATTAACCCTTTATCTAACCGCTTATTGGTTAGCAGAAAGGTTTAATAAATTAGAGGCTCAATCTTTTGAGAATATGGAAAGAAGTGGGTATGAAGAATTTATGCTGAAGCTTTCGGGACTTAGGGCATTTCGATAAATTTTATTTATAGGAATTGCTGCAGCTTTGCTGACAAACGGCAAGTCGCGATCGTCCAATTATGTATCCAAATGAGGAGTATGATAACAGAGTTTTTAAGGGCAGCCAAAATCGTAGTATTATTTTTTGTTTTTGGTAATGGGTATAGGATATTCCGCCTAAGACAATGACCAGTAAAACGCAGACTATTATAAAGAAGGTCTTTTTCAAGCTCATTTCCCTCTTTCGGTTAGTTTAATTCTCATTCCGGATGACCATAAGGGTATAGGGATTTTAGTTACATTATTTAAGGAGACTTACCTGTTTATGATTATAGTGCAATTAAAAAACAGTGTTCTAACTGGGAAGCCACGCAGTAGATATACAATATCCGCTAATTCTTATTCATTCCAAGCCCCTTTCCATGGGACTTTTATTTTTTTACATGCCACCCAAATATTTAAGGGAACGGTCCGGCAAGCTATGTTTAATCAAAAAGCTCTTTGTCTAAAATAGTTTATTGAATGTCCCATTATATTTCCTTCTTAAAATCATTTCTTATCAAAACTCAAGGTGGCAATAAAAGAATGATTCAAATCACCAAAATTCAATTATTTATGCTCATTATGTTATTTGAAGTGGGAAGCACAACCCTTTTTGCGCTTGGAATAGGTGCTAAACAGGATGCTTGGCTGGTTGTTTTACTAGCTTTCTTTATCGGAACAGGTCTGATATGGGTATATACACAAATCCCAAGAATTTGTCCTGATCAAAATTTTTCCGAAATTCTAAATGCGGCAGTAGGAAGAAAATTAGCCATTCCTTTGTTGATTATTTACGGAGCCTATTTTTTGGACAGTTCTAGTTACAATTTTTATGAATTTGGAGCACTGATTAAACTGACGGCGCTACCGATTACACCTCTTCTCGTTATCCTTTATTTTTTTATGCTGGTATCGGTCTACATCCTATCGTTAGGCTTTGAAGTATTAGCAAGAACTGGTGAAATTTTATTGCCAGTCTTTATTATTTTTATGGTTACTATTTATATTTTTACCATGTTTTCGGGGCAATTTGAAATAAATGAATTACTGCCTATTTTAGGAAATGGAATTAAACCGCTTTTAGGAAAAACCTTACTCGACGTTGTGTTATTCCCTTTTGGCGAGCTCGTCGTTTTTATTATGTTTTGGCATTTTGTAAATAAGCAGGAAGGCATACGGAAAATTACCTATCTGGCTGTGGCGCTTTCAACAGTCCTAATCATCTTTTCAATCATTATCATGCTTGCTATTTTGGGGCCAGATCTCACAGCAAATACTGAAGTTCCATTATTGCAAACGATCTTATCTATTAACATCGCTGACTTCCTCACGAATTTAGACTTATTAGCCGTTTTAATCATGTTTATCGGCGGCTTTTATAAAATGAGTTTGCATTTTTACGGCGGTGTCCTTGCTATTATCTGGATTTTTAATATCAAAAATATACGACGGGTGATTCTTGTTTTAGGGCTGATCTTCCCGATTTACAATAATATGCGATTCGAAAATATGGCCTATCACCGGTGGCTTGGTTTTGAGGTTCACACGTATGTGATGGCCATGATCAACCTTTTAAGTGTTTTATTATTTATTGTTATTTTTCTAAAGAAAAAAGTGATCATCTCAAAAAAGAGGAGAAAGAATGATGGTAATCCTTCAAATAATCAGGAAAGCTGATTTACTAAGTAACTTTATATTATTCGGAAGTTCCATGTTTATTTTGATCTGTCTCCTGTTGATTGCTTTCCATCTGTTTACGTTAATATTTAAGCGTTAATTTTTGGCTTGGAAAGGTCCCCGCATTAACCCGGTAGAGTTGATTTTAAAATGAACATTTACTGTATAGGGAACTCTAGCAAACCGTTCATTCCAATCATTTTTCACTTGATTCCATATCTTTGGTTCTTCTTTGTTTAAAGCTCTTCCAAAACCAAAAATATCAGAATGGAATTCTTTTTGCGCTATTTCTATAGCTAATTTGATATCTTTTTCTATTTGCTTGTTCATTTTTTCTTCAATCTTCTTCATATGTTCAAGTTTTTTTGTATTGTCTTCAAGTGAAGTAATAACTTCCTGTTCCGTGATAATCCCTTCACCTTTAACGCTAATGGTAAAAGAGATTTCATTTCCTTTCACCGTGGGCTTAATGGTTGTGTCTGCTTTTTTCACTTCAACCGATTCATATCTGCCTTCATTTACAGGGGAGGGGATGGATACCGCTCCCGATTCTACTTCACTCTTGCACCATCGATAGCCAATTGTTTGATGTTCAGTTAAATAGCCAACTAATTTATCCTTATTAAAAACAGCTCCGCCGGACAATTTTACATGTTTTTTTGAAAATCTGTCTTTTTCAAATTCTAACACCCCAACTACGGGCTCAATTCCGCTTCCGATCGATTCTTTATAAAAATTAAGCAGATTGATTTTAGTTGCTTTTAACTGAAATTTCGTATCTTCAAACATATCTCTTAATCGTAATGCAGGGATGGGTTCGATTCCCCCTGTATCTGATTCCAGAATTTCTCTTGCTTGTGCATTCTTTGCTATACATACGAACACATAGCCCCGGATTTCTTTCCCGCGCTGAAAAAAGTCAAGAACTGACAACAGACCTTCTTTTGCCAAGTCTTCATCGATTAGAATGACTTTATTGTGAGCATAAAATCCTTTACGGTCGAATTCTAAATTTGATTTCCTTATGGCTTCAAAGATGGTCTTTCCCGTTGTAACTACTTTTTCAACGGGCTTTTCAGTACTAGGCGATTGTGTACTTAGTGCCTGAGGTCTTAACATTTGAGTGGAAACAATAAATTCCCCGGAATCCGGATCTTTATCAACGGCAATACCCAATACGATTCCCAGTTGCTTTAATTCAGTCCGATCCCAGCAACCTGTCAACAGCAATAAGCAAGTACAACAGATAACCGCCTTTTTCACGTCTGTCCCTCTCTTTCATCCTTATTCGGAATACTAGGTTTGTTGCCAAATCCGGATCTTTTAGAATTATCCCGAGTGATGGATTGCGGCCGAGAATTAAAAAGCCAAAGGGGCAGGCGAATAATCGAATCCTTCCATTCACTCCAAATAATAGGCGCATGAGGTGCTAAATAGGGGGTGCCAAAAGACCTGAGAGAACATAAATGGCCCAGCAACATCATAAAACCCATTAATATTCCATATAAACCCAACGTACCCGCTAATATCAGCAAAAGAATTCTCGATAAAATAATGGCATCATTAAATGCAGATACCACAAACCCGGCAATCCCTGTAATGGCAATACCCATCACCATGGCCGAGCTGACCAAACCTGCTTGAACGGCTCCTTCTCCAATGACTAAGGCACCAACAATGCTGATCGCAGAACCTACAGGCCTGGGCATCCTTACTCCTGCCTCTCTTAGAAGTTGAAAGACGATTTCCATTAACAATGTTTCAATAAAGATAGGGAAGGGGACACGTTCTTCCCCAGCAGCCATTGTTGCCAGCAAGAGTGACGGAACCATCTCTTGATGATAGGTGGTAAGGGCGATATAAAAGGGCGTGGCCGCAACAGCAATGAATAGAGCTAATAATCTTAGTAATCGAATTAAGGAGGATAAATAAGGCCGGGAGTAGTAATCCTCTCCGACTTGTAATCCCTCTACAAATAGAAAGGGAACGGTCAAGACAAATGGTGTACCATCACAGAGTATTGCCACTCTTCCTTCCAGCAATTTTGAAGCAACTTTATCAGGTTTCTCGCTATTTCCAACAGTTGGAAAAATTGAAAAAGGGCTGTCTTCGATAAATTGTTCCACATATCCTGATTCCAATATGGAATCCACATTGATATGCTGCAGCCTAGTACGTACCTCTTCCACAACCTTTTCATTGGCAATCCCTTCGATGTAGCCCATACGAATATTCGTTTTGGTTTGTTCGCCAAGCTTTATATTTTCAAACTTTAGACGGGGGTTGTTAATTTTTCTGCGAATTAACGCAGTATTGACCCTTAACACTTCATTAAAACCTTCGCGAGAACCTCGTACACTTGATTCAGTATCTGGCTCAGTTACATTCCTTGTTTCAAAACCTTGAGTACTCACGGCGAGTGCTGAATCAAATCCATCTATAAAAAGAACGGTTTTTCCGGTTAAGACACTGTCAATAACTTGATCTATCTTTTTTAGCTCTTGGATATCTGCCGTGTGAAGAATCCTATTTCTTGTAATGGTAAGTAAACTGCTTTGATCAAAGTGTTGAGTTGAAAAATGGGGTTCCATTAACGGCTTTAAAATATGTGAATTTATATAATCATCATTCACTAATCCATCTAAATAACAAATGAATACCTTATACGTCTTTTGGTTCAAAAACTCAAACTCTCTATAAAGGATATCATCCGTTTTTCTAAAAATATTTTTTAATAAAGAAAGGTTTACTGCCAAGCTTTTATCAATATATTCGTCAGTAGTAACAACCTGCTTATTGGGTTTAGAGGATAGATTTTGAGGTGCGATTTTCTTTAATGATTGAAATAAACTTCGCATTTAGTTGCCTCTTTCAGTTTTTAATTAATTTGATTCTGTTATTATTTGTAAACGGATAGAAATCATTCCTTTTGCCAACTACGGAAAATAAGAAGAAAACACGAGAAATACAAAAGGAGATGCCGAACGGAGATATAGTTGGTGGAGTTCCAGAGGAGAAATTAAACTACAAATTATATACATTAGATGAAGAAGGTAAGTTAAAAAATAAATCTTTTAAGTTAAATGAACGTGACGCTTTACAAACTGAACTACTTAATTCTGGTTTTGTTGTACCTTATTCGATTGGATATTACACAAACGCTTGGGAAGGTTATCCTACATTATTTTTCCCCTTATTATTTTCATTTTTAACTTTGATAGTTGTATTTATATTGATACTTGTCTTTCTCCCAATTAGAAAAGTAAAGAAATAAAAATTTTCGAATTATTTCATATAAAGGGTCTTTACAAAATTAAGGGTTGCAGATGCAGCCCTTTTCTTAATGAACGAACGGGGCAGTTTAGTTAAAGTAGGATTAGTGAATAAATCAATAATAATTGACTAGAAATTAGAAAAATGTTAAATGTACCTTACGACTGTTCGGAAGGATGATAAAATGACCTCAGATCAAATTAAGGAAGTTTCTTTAAAGCATTTCGCAAAAAATGGATATGAAGGTGCGTCGTTGGCACATATTGCCGAAGATGTAGGGATTAAAAAACAATCTATTTATACTCATTTCAAAGGGAAGGATGAACTGTTTTTACAGCTATGCAGGGATGCGAGTGAGAATGAAATAAGATTTGTAATTAATTTTATAGAAATTAACAAGACTCGACCTATAAAAGAGTTCTTATATGATTTTCTTTTGCAAAGCATTGACCGATATGGAAAGAATGATTCTAGTAAATTTTGGATTCGTACCGCTTTTTTTCCGCCGAACCATCTCAAAGAAATGGTGATGAAAAATGCTTATGAATACCTCGATAAGTTAGAGGAACTTTTGATTCCGATTATAAAAAAGGCTATAGCAGAAGGAGAAATTAGTTCAATAATCGATGAAAAACGAGCTACTGCTGCATACTTAGGAATTTTAGATGCCATATTTGTTGAAATGTTATATGGTGGTCCAGAACGCCTTTTGAAGAGATTTGAAGCATCTTGGTATGTTTATTGGCACGGACTTTCAAAGGAATTATGACAATTATTGAGGGAAATTAGATGAATCGAAATTGGGTATTAGTTATACTAGCTGGTCTTATTGAGGTTTTGTGGGCAATAGGATTGAAGCATTCTAGTAACTGGCTTTCTTGGACTGGTACTGTTCTACTCTTATATTTATCATTTGCTATACTAGTTAAGGCGATAAAAAGCCTACCCGTTGCTACAGTTTACGCAATCTTTACGGGAATAGGGACAGCTGGAACTGTTGTAGTAGAGATGTTGGTATATGGAGAAGCCTTTAGTTGGACGAAAGTATTATTTATTCTCTTGCTTCTGTCTGGTGTAGTAGGTTTAAAACTTGTTACAACTGAATCTAGTGAGAAAGAAGGTGCTGTATAAAATGGCTTGGGTGTATCTCATACTGGCTGGAGTTTTTGAAGTGGTTGGAGTTACAGGTATGAATAAAGTAGCCAAAGACAAAAACTTACAGTCATATATGGTACTGTTTCTTGGATTTATACTGAGTTTTGGCTTTCTGAGTTTAGCAATGAAATCCCTGCCTATGGGAATATCCTATGCCGTTTGGACAGGGATTGGGACTGTAGGTGGAACAATTATTGGAATGCTTTTTTATGGAGAAGCAAAAGATTGGAGACGGATTTTATTTATAGGGATGATTTTAGTAGCCGTAGTGGGCTTGAAGTTTACCATATAAAATTCTATAAGATAAAAAAGTCGATTTACTACTAAGTTTGTGAAAAAATGCACATAAACTACCATGAAAATAAGTTTCTTCAAGATTAGAAAAATGGCAATACTTAAGAAGACCCTAATCAATCGTTAAAAAAAAGAGGAGAGCGATAATTAAATAAGTCTATGGATTAGGGTTGACTGGATTAAGGTCAGTATCAGTATTGACACTTCCTAACCATTTTCATTCTCTGTGGTGCAGCGCTGATTTTGTGCTGCATGGATGGCTACCATGAAAATTAACTTCTT
>NZ_JAGGQX010000053.1:0-74850 GCF_018613095.1 Bacillus sp. ISL-75 | reverse complement strand
GAGACTTTTTCAGCAGTCTCATGGACTAGTTGCTCTTTTTATTTATAGAAGGGTTATCATAAGTAGTATTATAAACTTTTATTAAATTATTAGAAAAATCTAAGGTGTTTTTGGAAGGAGGAAGCTTGTTCAATTGAATGAAGAATTTATCGGAAAACTTTCAAAGGGGAATTAAGAAACTATCAATTATTACATGCTTAGTATGGGATTGATTGAGCCGGTTAGTGTTCATTCCTTACAAACTTACATGCACACTTTTTTTATTTTTCTTCATCATCTGATCCACTTCATTGGGTCTAGATGAAAGAACGCAACACATAATTTCCATAAAGTCATAATATAGGGTGGAGGTGTTGCTGGGTGTACCATTCACCGAGTTCGTATGGGCTGCCATTGTATTATTATGGCATGAGAACGTATTTCCCTTATATTAATGATGGAGTTAATCATCGGCAAATGAAATATATGCCTGTTACTGCTTATACTGCTGTTCAGCCAGTTTTAGTAAATGGAGAGGATATAAATACGGGTCCGTATCCTGTATTGAATTTCCAGCCAGAAGGCGCACAAGCTCCTTATATTTATGTTCCAATTGCTCAATTTAGCAAAGTCGGTGCAAGTGTCAAATGGAATGAAAACGCAAATCAAATGTGGGTAGAAACCGATTATTCCATAAATAAATCACTATTAGCAGAATATAAAGCAAAATACGATATGCTTGAAACAGGGCAAGTACCTGTCCTAGAAAAAGGCCCATCCCCTGAACTAGAAGATATTAGTTACGACGGAAAGATTGAAGAGATAGGAATGTACCAGGTCGGAGGTATTTTATCGAACCTGGTTTCAGATGAAAAAACAAATGCCTTAACACCTGGTAAGTCTTACAAAGGTTATATAGATGCCCCTGATCCTACAACTAAACCCCCTCGAGTTTCTTGGATTATTCTAATAGATGATAATGGCCATACGGTGGCATTCAGTACAACTCGGGCATAAGCATCTCTAATGATGTTTAGTGCTTAACATGGGCCAAACACAGAAATGGTATTAATCATAAGATAAGGTGGAGGTGTGGATAGGTGTATCATTCAGCGAATTCATCCGAAATACCATTAACAAATTATGGGATGAGAACTTCAGTACCGTTTGTCCCGTTTAGCGCTCATCATCGACAATTGCAATACAAGCCTGTTACTGCCTATACAGCGGTACAACCCATTTATGTGAATGGGCAAGATATAAACACAGGGACATACCCTGTACTGAATTTTCAACCGGAAGGGACTCAGTATCCTTATATTTACGTCCCCATTGCTGAATTCAGCAAGGTTGGTGCAAGCGTTAAATGGAATGAAGCATCACAACAATTATCAGTCGTAACAGATTATTTCACCGATAAATTACAGGTGGCAGATTATAAAGCAAAACTAGACTTATTGGAAAAAGGACAATCACCAGTTGGGACAGAAAATGGTCCCTCAGCAGGTGCCCAGTATTTTACTTACGGCGGTAAAATTGAAGGAATGAACACGCATCAGATTGATGGAGTTTTGTGGGATAAGGCCTCTGAGAAAACAGATATAAAGTTTACACCTGGTAAAACTTACAAAGGGTTTTTGAACTTTCCAGAACCAGTCACTTCAAAGTACCGGTCCGCATTATTGATGCTAATAGACGATAATAGTAAACCAGTTACATTCAGAACCAATCGAATTTGAGAAAAAAGAATCAATGCTTCCCTCCATTGGAAGACTTACAAAAATATGCTAAAAATCCCCCGAAATTGCAAAAAATGCCCTCAAATTTGAAAATTGGAGATTCGCTTTAATCCGCCATTCTCGATATCGTAGAAGTACCGAGTCGAGCGGTTTTACCTAAAGCCCTCGCAAAGGACAAGGTGATGAGAGTTGTCATAAAAAATTCATACTTTATTGAAAAACATATGACCATTTTCTTCATTATATATATCAAGTATGAGGGAAACTAATTACGAGAAAGGCAGTGATTGAAGATGGCAAAATTTAGAATGGTACGAACGGATTTTTGGAAGAATCCGATAGTTTCAGAGGAGATGACTCCAGAGGACAAATTTTTCTGTCTTTATCTTCTTACGAATCCACATACGACTCAAACGGGATTCTATAAAATTACCAAATAACAAATGGCTTTTGATCTGGGCTATTCGATTGAGAGTGTTCATTCGTTAATAGAACGATTCATCAATCATTACAAGTTGATCCGTTATAATTCTGAAACGAGAGAACTGGGGATTAAAAACTGGGGGAAAGATAACCTGCATAAATGCGGGAAGCCCGTCATGGACTGTATTTTTTCCGAGTTAAAGGATGTCGAGGATTTATCACTGATTAAATATGTTGCGGAAGCCATTCAAAAACAGGAAATTCGCAGCCTCTATGAATCTTTTTGTAAACAAGAAGAAATGATTTTCGGCAAGGAAGGGAGCGACCAAGAAGTAAATGATACATATCTAGATCCTGAATGTGGAGAGCATGACGATGCGTTGACGTATCGTGATACGAGAAGGAGACAAAAGATTCCCTTCAAAGTGACGGATTTCAAAAAAGTCGGATGAAAATTCTTGCCGGTTTAACACGGCTCCGCCAACTGTGCTGTCATCCTTCATTATTTTTAGAAAATTATCAAGGTGAGTCGGGCAAGCTGCAGCAATTAATGGAGCTAGTTACAAATTCACTTGAAAGTGGAAAACGCCTTTTGATTTTCTCCCAGTTTACTAGGATGCTCGCGATTATTCGCGAACATTAGATAGGGAGGGACTCGGTTATTTTTACTTGGATGGGCAGACGAAAGCCAAAGATAGAGTGGATATGGTTGATCAATTCAATCAAGGGGAAGATAATATTTTCCTCATTTCTTTAAAAGCGGGAAATACG
This sequence comes from Bacillus sp. ISL-75, assembly GCF_018613095.1. NCBI lineage: Bacteria > Bacillati > Bacillota > Bacilli > Caryophanales > Bacillaceae > Bacillus > Bacillus sp. ISL-75. Next base: position 71,938 of record NZ_JAGGQX010000053.1, on the reverse strand, counting down.
GGGCTAAACTTGACTAGTGCCGATACCGTCATCCTCTATGATTTATGGTGGAATCCTGCTGTGGAGGAACAGGCTGCAGGCAGGGCCCACCGAATTGGCCAGAAAAATGTGGTCCAGGTGATTCGCCTTATAGCAAAAGGTACAATCGAAGAGAAAATCTTCGAACTACAGCAAAACAAAAAAGAACTAATCGAAACCATCATCCAATCGGGAGACCAAGCATTATCAAGTTTATCAGAAAATGAAATCAGAGAGATCTTGAATATATAAGCTTGAGGTCAGAGAAAAAAAGTGCCAGGCACTCTCCAGGAAATTTGATGGTGCCTGGCACTTTTTTGCTACCAAAAATGATACAAAATATGTAAACAACTGAAAAAAATTACTAGGGAAAGTTGGTTGGTGATAACAAACTGATGCAGGTTCTTGAAAAAACAGCACATAACATCCCGTTTAAAAATTTATATAAAATTGAAAACAAAACACGTAAGATTACAAAGGAAAGCTTAATGAACAAAATAGTAGAAAGAAATGCAGGCGGCCTTTGTTACGAATAAAATCCGATTTTCAATATCTACCTAATAGAAAATGGGATTAACGCAGTCTTAACAAATGGTTGGGGCTTTGAAGTGGTCATTTGCATCAAACTGATTCCATTTGCCTTCCATATTGATCAGCAATTTGAAACCCCTCGACAAATATCTACATAAACCTGCTATAATAAAAGCAATAAAAGAAGGAGGTGAAAATGTTGGAAAAAACACTCAAGTTGATATTGGACAAACTTGATACCTTGGACCAAAAGGTAAACACTATAGACCAAAGAATAACTGGCATGGATCAAAGAATAACTGACATGGATAAAAGAATAATTAACATGGATCAAAGAATAACTTCTGAACAAAAAAGACAAGGGGATTTAATTCATCAATTAATTAATACAGTAGCTGCCACGAATGTAAAGATTTCCGAAACAAACGAAAGAATGGATGCAATTGAAACGAAAGTAGACACTGTTATAGATGATGTGAAAGAAATTAAAAATTCTATGGCCACAAAACATGACCTTGAATATTATGACCAGATGATTTCCGAACACTCCAGGGAAATTCACAAGTTGAAAAATAGCTAAAACTCTCCATAAAGAATCCTCAATAATAACCTATACCAATAAATTGAAACCCCGATCCTATTTTTAATTAAGAATCGGGGTTTTTTGAATTTCATTAACTTATGTCTAGGAAATCTCATAAAAATTTGATGGTGCCTGGCACTTTTTTTGATTAAAACCTTCTATGTCTTTTTCGGTTGTTTATAAATAACAACCATTTTTGCCATAGAAAATGCCTCCTCAATATACAAAAAACAGTTCTTTCTATGATAACCTAAGAAAGATTAGCGCCCACACAAAAAAGGGTAAAAAATCACCAAAATTGAATTTTGGGGTCAGTCCCCCAGTAAGCTAAAGCTTTAACGCACCGGGGGACTGACCCCATTTTCTATTCTCCAAACGAACACTTTAACTTGGAAAACTTTGATAAAGGAATCCTAACGATTTGTTCCTTTTTAGAACTTCTTAAAAAGTAAAATGGTGCCTGACACCACCTTCAGTGGTGTCAGGCACTTTTATTAGATTCAGGTGTTTGAATTTAAAGCTGCGTGTGTAGTATCGTATACACGAGGAGTGATAGTATGAACGATACCATTCAATTATTAAGAAATCATCGATCAGTTAGGGACTTCGACACTGAAAAAGAAGTAAGCGAAGCCCAGATTGAAGTGATTATTGAGGCGGCTTTGGCCGGTCACAATTGGATTAATGGTCAGCAAGTGAGCGTAATCGAAGTTGATATGAATGTCCTTCAATCCAATAGCATATTATCAGTCCCTAAATATATTGAAAAACAAACTGGAATGGAGTTTGAAGTAGACGATAAATTATATAAGCGTTTAACGAGTAAGCATAAGGATTTGCCGGAATATATTATTGAAAAGCTAGCGAATGATGCATCGAGAAATAATTATATTGTCAGTTATTATATCAACAATAAAGACGCCTACGGAAAAACGATTATCTTTGCGGACCGCTGGTTTCAATGTGAATATATAGTCGAAAAGCTTAAGTCCCAAAATAGTAGAGCCAATGCCGTTTATTCCAAAATTGAAAATAGTGATGCACTTTTCAAAGATGGCAGGGGGCGTAGAAGCATTAAAGACAATGAAGAAATCATGCAAGACTTTAGAAATGGAGAGTATGACGTCATTGTCAATGTAAAAATGCTGACTGAGGGTGTCGATGTCCCTGATGTTAAAACGGTCATGATTACTAGACAAACAACGAGTCCCATTCTTTTTACTCAAATGGTCGGCAGGGCATAAAGAGGGAAGAAGGCAGGCGGCGGAGAAGGTAAGGACTTTGCTAATATTGTCCTATTCATGGATCAATGGAAAAAACTTCTTCCTTTTGCGGGATGTGACAGGGACCCTTATTAATTCTGTAAAACGTGGAACTTTCGCATCTTATGGATTTGACTACCACGATCTAGGCTACACTACCGGCAAAATGGCTGTGGAAATTCTCAAAGGAAAAAAACTAAGCGAAATTCCTGTCGGCTTCCCAGAAAACCTTGAGCTATTCATCAACAAAAAAGCAGCTCAGGAGGAAGGAATCACCTTAACAGAAGAGATGCTAAAGGACGCGAAGATCGTGGGAGAATAAAATCTACAATTACTGTAACCTGCCTTAAACATGGCAGGTTTTTTGGTGCAAATTGTTTTAATCGTAGAAAAACCTCATTTATTCACTTTGATTTCAAGTGATCCCTTGCGTGTAAAAGTTGGTTTTTCTTTATCTTGGCGGAACAATGTAAGATGATTTAATCCATTTTGTAGGGCACATTTAACTGCTGTGGTCAGGAATCTTTCTTGTTGAATATCTTTTAAATCAGCTGATAAGGAAAAAGAGACAAATTTGGTTTCCTCTATCCTTTGTATTCTTTCACATGTACGTACCACTCTTTTTAAAAGGAATGGGTTTTCTCTTGATAATTCGTGGTGTATCACCCAATGATTCGTTTTTATTTCCATTAATAAAATTCGCAGGGTAATGTTGCTTTTATGTAAAAATTCGAATGTATACACACTACCATTATCATAAATAGAATCCCGTTCGTTCTTTAGCGGTCCTATTTCTTTTTCAAAGACAGAAACAATCAAATCCTTATTTCTCATTTTGTGGTTCTCCTTTTTTGTCACAACATGATTGAATGCATTACTGGTCAATACATAGAAAAAAATACAATGTTTATACGAACCCATTACGTAAAATTACATTTGTATTGCTGTTTTTTCTTTTGTAAAGTTTAATATAGCCTTATTGACGATCGTTGGTTGGCAAAGATTAGTAGGGTCAACGGAATTATTTACAACGAGTAGTTGACCTTTTGTAAGATGTTGTGCAATTTCTTTGGATTTATTAACAATGGAAGGGACCTGATCTCCAACGATGACCAATACAGGAATGTCAATTTGATTTAAATCGTCTAATAAATTAATGTTGAATACTTCAATCATTTGAAGGGTAACATCTCTTGCACGACAGGATTCTGTAATAGAAATCAATTCCTGTTGAGCTAAGTCCCATTTTTTATATGGAGCGATATATGACAAAGTCCTTTTTAATAATCTTTTGGGAACCCAGGAAGCCAAGACGACACACGCCCCTAATAAGGTGAGCTTTAATTCTTCCTTATCTTTTGGAAAGGTTTGTGCGTATGTATCGATGAGAATCATCTCTTTCACTTTTTCTGGATATTTAGTAGCGAATACCTGTGTGACAATTCCTCCATAAGATAATCCAACGAACGTAGCCTTCTTTATATGTAGGTATTCCATTAAATCTAAAATGGAATCTATGTGAACTTTTAAATAATTTAATGTGGCAACAGATGCAGATTTTCCATTCCCTTTTAAATCCACTGTAACTGTCTGGTAGTGTTTTGAGAGTTCTTCTACTTGGGGTTTGAACATTGCAGAACTACCGCCAATTCCATGTAAAAAAATAATCGGTGTTCCATTTCCCTGCACATTATAATATAGACCATTAAAATAATTACCGTCGCTCATTCTTGTCAACCTTCTGCTCTCTAATTATGTTGTTTTTGTATATTTTGGATATTTCTACTAATTTTATCCTGGAAATGTAATAATGTAAAAATCTTTGCTCACTAAAAGGAAAATTTTGAATCCATTACCAGAAGAGTATCACCAGCCATTAACACCTAATGTTGTTGTTTGGCAGAGACAATAACGGGGTGTGATAGGCACTTTCATTTTCTCTCAATTTAAGAATAAAAAACTATTAAAAGGGGTATTTATGGATGGAAAAAATATCTTTAGATGATTTGTTAGATTTAGAGGATAATTGGCTGGACCGGGATGGTCTTGATGAGAGGGATGAGCGGAACCTATGGTTAGAAGAGGGAATCCGGCTTTACAAACGGTTTCTTGATTTGGATCGAAAGGAACCCCGCTATGCCATTCATCTGGCTGATCTTTACTTGCAATTGGGTCGTGATGAGAAAATGCGCAGAGGCAATTACCACACTGCCTATGACATCTTAAGAAAGGCAACGCTATATACCCCGAGTAAACCGGATGCATTTTATCATCTTTCCTTTGTTCTAGCTGAGGAGTCGCGAAAGTGGGAAGCTGTTTTATTTTACGGAAAAGAGGCCTTAGAAAAAGGAATCGAAGGCAGCAAACGAATCAAACTATTATGCAACCTTGCATTAGGCTATTCAAGAATGGGATATGTGCAAAAAGCGTTGGAACTTTTAAAAGAAGCACAGAAATCAGATGGGCATGGTGAACATTCCTGGTTCATACAATTGTATAAGGATAAGATGAAACTAAAACGGACGGAGCCTATTCTATTAAAAGAAATAGATGAGAATCGAACGATGATCACGAATCGAGATTTAGACCAACTTGTCGAAGAGGCAGAAAAAGGGCAATGTGTTGTTCTCAACTTGGCAGGACCTGAGAAGCTTTTTTATGGAATAAGTGATACCGTTCGACTAGAGCCAAAACAAGCAAATCTGCTTGGTTACTTGATTGATAATAAAGGAATTTATTGTACAAAAAGCGGAATCGAAAATGCTGTTTGGAACGATCAAACCGTCAACCCCACTACCGTAAGACGGTACATATCAGCGATAAGAAGAAAACTTTCTCAGGCAATGGGACGAATCGATATAGATAAAAATATCTTAGAAACGACAGACCTGGGCGAATATGTTTGGAAAGCAGATATCCCAACAAAAGTCCTCCGAAATGGATAAAAAGTCCGGTTACGACCATCGTAACCGGGCTTTTGTATATTTAAGGAGCAGAAATTAAAGGAGGATGATAGGTATGAACTTATTAAAATTAGAAATGATGAATGCCACAGAAAGAATTGCAGAAGCACTACAAATGAGAGGCCTGTTTATTGAGGTTAAAGACGATTTTATTATTCTGTCAAATGAAAATACCCAGGCGGATATAAAGAAAACAAAACAATTAATACGGAACCTTGGCATCCCGACTTTTTGGCAAGATAACCAATTTCAGGTGTTAGTAACCAGGACTCCGATTGTTACGATGAAGAATATCATGAACGCTCCCGGGCGAGAATTCCCTGTCCACATGGAAGGCTATCATTTCCAGTGGAGAGCCTTTGCTCAAAGACGGTTTGGAATCAAGGTCAATGCCTTGGATATGGATGCAAACATGGCGATGCTCGTTAAATCATTAAACCAGGCGGGTATTACATCTCTTGCCGGCTGCAACGGTCATCACCGTTACGCACCAAATGTCCAATTCTCTGGAGGGTATCAAGGTGCCTGGTTCAAGGTGATTCAGGAGAAATACTTAAGTGAACTGACTCTTCATTATAAGTGGACAGTCCATTTCGATAGCCCATCTGGATCATGTATCAGGGCAGAAGGAGCTGAACGCTGGGACATGAACTTGATTTATCAAGATACGGTGCAAATGGCACTGGTCCTTCAAAAATATGCAAGGGAAATTCGAGAGTTGAAAAATGCTTCATTTAAACGCAATAAAGAGATGAAGGAATCAGCGAGCAATCTTTTGAATGAAAGAAATTATAAAGGTCTTGTGGAATGGATGAAAGTTAAAGTAGAAAATAAATCCGCAGCATATAAATTAATATAAGATTTCATAGGAGGAGATATGAATGCTGGTGAAATTTATCTTGGAAGAATCAAATGGGAATATCCTTAGAGAAAATGATTGGCAGATGGAAATCGATAATTCAGAAATACAAATTCTTTTATTGTGTTATCGAAGTGACTGAAAAATTGAGTGAAAGTATCTCTAGTAAAAAAGAAGGATTTTTTTACCGTAAATTTGAATTATGTAATAATACAAATGGAGGTAGATGGGAAATGACTCTATATCGTTGGAAAAAGAATGAGATCGTTAACGTCATTATGGATTCAGAAAAGAAAAACCGTTACTTACTCAATTGCTCTTGGGATCCGCTCAAACCCTGTGTAACCTTTATTATGATTAACCCATCAGAAGGGAATGAAGAAATTGCAGATCGAACTCTAAGAAGATGTGTCAATTTCTCTAGTACATGGGGATTTGGTTCTATGAGTGTGGTCAATTTATTTTCACAGATTACATCTGATCCTGATCAATTGCTAGAGCCTTTACCTGAGGAAATTTCTGAAAACAATAAATATATTAACTTAGCTATTTCCGAGGCTAAATTTGTCATTTTCGGGTGGGGTGAACTGGAAAAAGATTTTATTTCAAGAGTAAAGGAAGTCAAGAATTTTGTACCTTTAGAAAAACAATTTTGCATCAAAAAAACCGCAGACGGACGCTATCCAAGGCATCCCTTATTCCTATCAGCAGAATTAACCCCCATCCCTTGGATTGGAGATTAACTAAATTTAATAGTCCCTATAAAAATTCACAAAAATTATACCTCCTACTTCTGATGGTGCGATGCTACGATATGCGGAGAATACGGCTGATTTTATCGGTGATTTACTAAGGTATCTTTAATAATGAGTCCATTTCCGTGGTGATAGAGATATTCATCTAACCTTATAGGGGAGAGATATTTTCATAATTTTATAGTATGAGGTCTTCAAGAATCCGACATGATCATCATAGGTGCACGTCCGAGTGTTGGGGAAAACGGCATTTGCCCTGAATCTTACGGTAAATGCTGCCTACCATGATATTAAATTTCTTTTTTACTATGGATATGTCCACAAAACAACAGACCAATTTAGCCAAAATCTAGGTATTGGAGAAGCAGCCCGACTTGTCGTAGTATTCTAATAGCTTAGCTTGTTTATTTATCTAGTCTTGACGGTTTACGAAAGGAAATGCCACACGAGGAAGATTTGAAAAAATGCTGGATATGACAAGCACTTCCAACAAAGGGCACACCCAAAAAAGGTGTGCCCTTTGTATTATCCTTGGAAATTTGTATACCAACCCGGCCTGCGGTTTGTATATATACTACCGTTTGGTGCATAGGAGAAGTGAATATTTTGTTCTTTGAGCTTTGAGATGAGCTCGTTTTGCTCCATATCACCCACGAGCCAAAAGGCTCCATGCTTATCTCGTTGGTCAATAACTTCATATCCCAGACTCTCTAAATATGCTTTTAACCCTGCTTCAGCTATGGTTAGCTGATTCTGGCCAAACACTGCTTTCTTTTCAGTTATTGGAGTTTCCAATTTAGTAAGAACTGTAGATTGAATCGTATGTTCCTCTCTAGTAGCTGGCGTTATGGGTTGGTTTGTTTCCTTTGATTTCAGGACCAAATCCTCTTTATCTACGGAAACTTCCTGATGCTCATTTTTTCTTGTTAACGAAATAGTCATCGTTTTTGGCGATCTGTTTAGATCAATTCTTCCAGATGGTTCAATTTGATATTGTTTAAGAGTTTCCCATAGAGAATCGAGTGCTTTTTCAGGGTTGTAATAATATTCGCTTCCCCGAACTCTCCAAAATCTCCATCCACATCTTTCTAATATTCGCTGGCGATTCATATCGTAGTCATATCGGTCGGGGCCGTGCCAATGATCACCATCACATTCCACGGCAATTCGGCCTTTTTCTCCTTCAACGACTAAATCTATCCGATAACCTGCTACTTCAAATTGAGGGATAACTCGATATCCCTTTGCTGTTATTTGATCATATACCACTCGCTCAAAGTCGCTTTCACATTTTTCTCGATTAGTCGTGTGGATTTCTCTCTCAGGATTCTCGCAATAGGAGATCAGCTGATAGCGCATGTCTTCTTTATTTCTAAGGTCATTAACAGTCGGGGTATGGAAGAGCCATAACTGGTCTTTTGCCCGGCTGACAGCTACATTGAAACGACGTTTGTCTTTCTCGGTTGCAAGGGCTCTCAAAGCTGTTTCACCCGGAGCTGCAACCATACTCAAAAACATTATATCTCTTTCGTCACCTTGAAATGCATAGGCATCTCCACAAATGAGGTTTCGCTTTTCCATTTCTTCAGGGCCGATTTCTTGTAAAAGCTTTTGTTCGATCAGCTGTGCCTGACCTTCATTTTGCAGACTAATCACACCCATCGATTTTCCCGTATAAAGTGGGTTTTCAATACAAGCTTTAATTTCAGCTACTACAGACTCTGCTTCGGGTCTGTTAACTACCTTTTGACCAGAGCCCTCCCGGTGTCCATTAGGGATGTGCCTGGTCTTAATTGGCTCCAATCGATTCGGTGGATATTCCCTTAAAGGAATTAATGGTGTATGGGTATAACTTATTCGGTTAGAAAATTGTATAATCTCTGGCATGCAGCGGAAATGTTCACGAAGTGTAATTCGACCGCCAAATAACACATTCGCTAAATCGAAAAATGAGTTTTCAATATCTAATAAATCCGCGAGCTTAAAGTCATATAAATATTGTTTTCGTAAAAATTGAATTTCTTCTCGCTTGATCCCGACATATTCAGGACTGATTTGTTTATCATCACCAACAACAATCAGTTTTTTGGCTATATATTGAAGAATGACAGCTTCTGGTCCAGATTGGCTTGCCTCATCAATGATTACCACATCAAAAAGGTTGGGTTTGATTTCGAATGTCTCAAAGATACGATACAATGGCATAATCCAAGCGGGAATGGCATCACGACAATACGTCATATGATATTGGGCATCACGCAAATGAATGGGGGCGTTCTTTCCGGTCCCTTTACCCACTTTTCTCATGGAGGTTGTCCAGGCAAGCAAGTGTTGTCGCTGTCCTTCTGTTAATGTAGATAAAGTTGAATACCAGGCTTTTAATGCACCCAGTTCAGCCGTCATTTGCTTAATGAACCGATTATTTTCTTCAAGATCCTTTTTAAACATGCTTTCGCTCGTATTTGAAAAATCGTGAAACCATTTGTCTACTTTGGACCATTGAACTGCTTCCTCAAAGTGTTTAAACTTCTCTAGATATTCCTGAAAATCAAATTCGTGCGTGAGTTGAGAGTATACCTTTGGCATTGCTTTTTTCAGCTTTTGCATATATATTTCACAACGTTCCAATTTACGACTGTATTCATCCAGATTAGAGATAACAGCACCAGCTGAAACATAACCAGTAATGTCTCTGGATTTAATTGCTTGAATAAGTGTAGGTGTAATGGGATGTTGCGAATTGACATCGATTGAAATCTCGATAGAATTGATCAACTTCATAAAAGACTGTTCTATTCCAGTTATTTCTTCCTTTATTGCTAGAAAATCCAGCTGGCTAAGTAATAATGTCACATTTTCAGTACTTAATTTATGTACCGATATTGCTCCCTTTTCTTGTTCAGTCTCTGTTATTTTTTCAATCAGATCCTTAATTGTAAAAAGAAGAGTGAATGGTTCCAGCATATTTAGCAATTGTGCAATTTTCATGGTTCGAGATGTAGATGCCTTGTCATTTGATTGGATATTAAGCTGGTCAGCAATCATTTGTTCAGCTTTTTTAATGGTTACATCCACTTTTACTGATTCTTCTAAAAGCGTGATGGATTCTAGTTGATCACATTTTCGGCCATCAACTCTTACATCTTTGATAATATACCAAGCATCCTTGACCACCTTTGGACGCATTAATGGGACGCCAAACCCATTGCCACTTACTAAATGTTGTTTTAACAAAGTTACATCCGAATTCAATTGGATTAATGGAACACTACCTTGTCCGCTGATTTCAACAAGATTATGGATATGTGCAAGGTCCTTGATGGAGTCAACATACATCCTGACTTGCCTATAAAATTCTTCCCAAGGACGGAATTTCCCACCGAGCAGATCAAGTTTTGCTTTGTCCACCCATTCTTCATTTAGTTCGTCAATGGATAAGAAGGATTGACGGAGATTCAGTAAATGGTTCTTTAGATTGGACCGTTGTCCAGCAGAGATAGGCAACAACAGATCTAATCCCTCTTGAATAGGTTGGTCGAACTGCTTTAGTTGATCTCTTAAATGCATTTCTTTTTCAACAAGATTCTTAAATACACTTCCTTCGAGTAACATGTCAGAAGCTGGTAGTGATAATTGAATTTGTTCTTGGATATCCTTGTCTAGTTCATGCAATAAAGATACAAGTTCCAATGCCTCAGAATTGGTTAAGGGAAGGGGAGTGGTCATCTCAATTCGGTCCATTAACCAATGATATTTGGACCTTTCGCTATTTAGCTTATTTGCAATGGTTTGAGCGGTCCCTTTATAACGTCCATCGAGGAAATGGTGTTCATACGTTTCTTGTTCACGAATGGCCCTTAGTTGTTGCTTGTAAAGTGCATCTTTTTCTTTTCTCGTTTTTAGATCAGTGGCGAGGTCATTGATTTTTTTTGTCGTGATATCAGGGTTCCAGGAATCTCTTCTATTTGAAATAACTTGAACCACACTTTCTAAATCTTTAAAGGACTTTGAATCAGCGCCAAGTAAACTGACACACAAAGCTTGTAATTCAACAGGAATTTTATCTTTTAAAACCTTTAAAGCACGGGGTGTTTGGCTTGTGATTAGAACACGCTTCCCAGTAGCTAATAAATGGGAAGTCAAGTTGGCAATAGTATGACTCTTACCTGTTCCTGGAGGTCCTTGAACAAGCACACCATTCCGTGTTTCTAAGTTTGTAACGATTCTTTGCTGTTCATCATTCGCTTCTAAAGGAAAATAGATTTCAGAATCATTTACGTCTACTATTTGAGATGGTGAACTGGATCCTCCTTCCTGGTAATCATCTATTTCGTTAAAGATTCGCGCAATTCCAAGTGGAATATCCATTGTCCCATTGCTTGTATTTTCTATGATCGTGCTGCAAGCCTGTTGGAAACCTTTTTCATTTCTCTTTCGTAAGATGAGAGCTGGACTAAAAGAAACAGCAGGGTCTTTTGAAGCATTACGAACACCGTGTTTCACCTCTTCAGAATATTGTCCATTTGCAGATACCGATTGAACAAAGGAACGTAAAATAGAGTCCAACAATTCTTTGTTCCATAAATCTTCATGCAATGTACTCATTTTTTCTTTTATTGGCTCCATCGCTTTATTATCTAGTCGATCTTCCAGTTCCAGCATATCCTGCTCGATTTCTGGTTTAATTCCTTCTGCAGGAGGTATAACACGAATCACTCCATTATTGGAGTCAAAATGGAAGGAACAAGGTACTGTTACTAGATGGCGATGAACTTTATTAGCGTTAGTAGTCTGCCAATTCAACAATCCTACCCCGATGACTAGCTCGAATTGCTCGCCTAGTTTTTTTTGCTTTTGGTATATGGTAAAGAGCTTTTCGTAAACTTCTTGGATCCTTTCTACACGAATGGCTTCACTTTGCCAAGGCTGCCATTTGCCCTTTATGTAAAAGTCAAAGTTCTTTGTAATTTCAGGGTGATCTTTAAGGTGAAGATACTGTAGCTCTTCTGATTCCGCGTTCCCATAATCAGGATTTGGTATCACTTCTTTTAGTTTCGGTTCATTTTTTGTATTGTCAATTTTGTTAGAGGTATCAAGCCAAGCTGATAATGATGCCGGTGGACTAGGAAAAATAGGTGAGCCTGGTTTTTTAACTTCCACCCATTTGTCCTTAACTCCAGTATTATTGAATGGGGATAAACACTCCGGTTCATCTGGAATATCTCCAAGCCACAAGGTATTTTCATATTGCTGTAAATCAAGTATTAAAGGTGCCTTTAATAACGAAAGCTCTTTTAAATAATGAAAGAGCCTAATTGTCCGTTCCTTATTTAACGAAGAAGAGTCCAAGAAAATTCATCCCTCCACTACAATTTCAATAAATTACAATTTATTTTATGTTACGACATTTAATTATATCACTTTGGGATTAGGTTTAGAAATTGATATTATGGGAGCGAACTATATCAGCCCAGCAAGATTTGAACTGATAAATAGCTAATGTGACAATCAAAACAATGGAAATGTGCTAGATATGTAATTAAATTTGATGGATGAAGTTCCTAAAAGTTTTATAAATACTTAACTTCAATTAAACATGAAGTTATCGATAAAGCCTTAAAGGGGAAGTCTTTGGTTAGTTGGAGGAGCAGAACTTAAGCCGTTAATTATTAAAATTAGACAAATGGGGATTACCCTTCAGTATACAGATAAAGGGAGTCGAGCGACTAAGTATAGACTTGGGAGGTCTACGATTACATGGGATAGAAATATTAAGTAAGGCGTAACCAATTGTGGTTAGGCCTTTCTGTATGCAGTCATGTTTATTAACAAGTCATCAATTACCGTATGGGCGCGGATATGTGAACTATTAGTCGAAAAAATGGTGTCCATGGCAACGTGGGACTTTAAGAAGTCTTAGGAAAATAGTTGGTCTAAAGTAAAAGTCTTTACTTTTATTAAAAAATATACAACCTAGCAAAAAGGTGCGCATAAACGCAGAAATTAATCGATGAATAATCATCACATAATATTATTATAAAGTGTTTATATAAAATTCTAGTGTTAAAATAAGGTAATAATAGAATTAATTATATCATTGGAATAATGTTCCATAGGAGAGATAAAGAATGAAAGGGATTCAAAAAAAGATCTTAGACTTCCGTGATGAAAGAGATTGGAAAAAGTACCACAATGAAAAAGATTTGGCCATATCGATTTCCCTTGAGGCAAATGAACTGCTTGAAAATTTTCAGTGGCGTAATAGTGAAGAAGCAATTGCTAAATCCAAACAAAATATAAAGGAAGAAATGGCGGATATTTTAATATATCTTGTCCAGCTTGCAGATAAAATGGGAATTAATCTTGAAGAGGAAGTCACAAACAAGCTGGTTAAAAACGCTATTAAATACCCAGTAGGTAAAAGTGAGGAAAAAATTAAATGATTATCTACAATGAGACCTCTTCAAATTTTTTAAACCATATTTATGAAAATAAAATTGGGTATGTTCTTAAGAAAAACGTTTTATCAAAAATGAACAAAGTAGTTTCAGGAAGTGAATTGAGGTCCTGGGAAAACTCACTCCCGCAAATGGCTAAGGTTTTAAGGGATGCAGATTTAAAAGAGGATACCCATGTATTATTGGAATATAAGCTGCCCTCATCTGAAAAGAGAATCGACTTTCTCGTTGCTGGCCAAGACGAACAGGGGACAAAAAATGCTGTCATCATTGAGTTGAAACAATGGCAGAAAGCAAAGGTTTCTGAAGGAGATGGTATTGTACGGACCTTTTTAGGAGGTAGAGAACGGGAAACGGTTCATCCTGCCTATCAAGCATCTTCTTATAAGAGATATTTGCAGAATTTCAATGAGTCACTTTATAGTGATTCAACCTCAATTCAGCTTCACTCTTGTGCTTATTTACATAATTATATTATGGCAAGTATCGGGGAGCCGCTGCTGGATAAGCGCTACAGCAGTTATATACAGGAGTCTCCTGTTTACTTCCAATTTAATGATCGGGATTTGGCAAGGAATATCCGGAAGCTGGTTTCAAAAGGGAATGGCAGGGAGATTGCTGACACCATTGAACATGGAAAAATTAGACCTTCTAAAAAATTGGTTGAAACAGTCGGATCATTAATTGAAGGCAATGAAGACTTTGTTTTACTAGATGAACAGAAGGTTGCTTATGAAAAAGTAGTCAGTAAATACAACCAATTCAAGGCACAGACGGATCAAAAACATGTCATTATAATAAAAGGCGGCCCAGGTACAGGGAAATCGGTCATTGGACTAAATTTAATGAGCTATATGCTAAAATCGAAAGCTTATGTGGAGTATATAACACCAAATCAGGCATTCAGGGAAGTACTCCGAAAAAAGTTAATTGGTTCTTCAGGCCATGTGGAGGTAAGAGATTTATTTAAAGGGTCGGCTTCTTACGTCCATGCACCTGAAAATTATTTTGATGTCCTTATATGTGACGAAGCTCATCGTCTAAAAGAGCAAGGCCATATGAAAAAGAAGATCGAAGGTGAAAATCAAGTAACACAAATCATTAGATCATCGCGAATAAGTGTGTTTTTTATTGATGACTTCCAGAAAATTTCTAAAAAAGATATTGGAAGTGTGAAAGAGGTAGAAAAAGAAGCGGCTAGATTTGGAGCTGACATCCACACTGTCGAACTTGAATCCCAATACCGCTGCTCAGGATCAGGAAATTACATCTCATGGCTAGATAGCATTCTCAATAATAATGAAGAAACATTTAAGCTTGAAGGGGATTTTGATTTTAAAATCGTCTCGAATCCTCAAGACTTGAAAGAGGAAATTGTTGATAAACGCGGTGGCAGATTGTTAGCCGGTTACGCATGGGATTGGAACAAAAATATTGTAGATGGAACGCTCGCTAATGATGTTGTCATTGAGGAGCATAATTTTGCTTTGCCATGGAATGACCCAAATAGAATTGACTGGGCCATTCATCCAGAATGTGCAAATCAAATCGGGTGTATTCATACAGTCCAAGGTCTAGAAATGGATTATGTCGGTGTGATTATTGGAAAAGATCTGGGCTATGATGAAGAAACTAAACAGCTCATAATAAGAAGAAATGAGTTTAAGGATAATGGTGCAAAACCTGCTAAGCCGAAAAAAGGACAGGTGGATCCACTAGTTGAACTTGTTCGGAATACCTATAAAACATTGATGACCAGAGGGATGAAGGGTTGTTATGTTTATTGTTGTGATAAGGGGTTGGAACGATATATAAGAAATCAATTGTAGATAAAATAACTGAATTGCTAATCTGTGGGGCACTCGCAGTCTTCAAAACTGCTTGAGACCTGGGTGCAGTTCTGGGAAGTTATGCAAACCTTGACAGGGTAGAGGACCACTTTGGTTCTTAAATTTATTTATAAGTTGTTACAAATCTATAAAGCTAAATATTTTTTCAGTTGAAATGTCAGAACATACCCCTTTTAGGGATGTTCTGGCATTTTTTTTTGGCATCATTTTGTCAAATTTAGTAGAATAACAGGAAGGACGAACTAGCCATTAGAGCGGTCATAATAAACATGGTCATTACCAAGAGTACATGCACAACAATTTTTTAAAAGAAGTAAAGGCCTTTACACTAAGAGGATTGGTTAAAGATTATATTACCTTAACCGAAACCACCAGTCAGCTTGGCGGCTGAGTTTTGATGAATGATTCTATGCCTTACTTCGTGACTAGACAGCGAGTTGTAGTGTGCGAGAAGGTTCAATATTTAAACATATCTTGTTAAATCAGGATATGAAAAGCATATTAAAATCAATCAGTTTACCTCGTTTTGTTAAAGTAGAAACAGTATTCGAAGCCGAACTAAATGATACTTCTATCAATCAAATATTCAGAAATTCTTATTTCACTTTTACTGGATAGAACAGAAAGAGTATAGGGTTCAATCCGAAGTTTTACAGTGGAAGCTAATAGGGAATCGGTCATTATTTCCCAAGGTGAAAATCGATGTTTCCTTAACACTCAAAAATGAACAGCAAAAGGTTGTAATCGACGCTAAGTTTTATAAGAATATCTTTCAAGAAAACTTTGGGAAGGCATCTTTCATAGTCATAATTAATATCAATTGCTTACCTATTTAATGTATCAGCCACAAGAAATGAGTTTGAGAGGAATATTAATTTACCCTTTTAACGGTGTGAATGTTGATGAAACCTTTTCATGGAAAATGATCGAATTACTATGGAAGTAATGACAGTAAATTTGGATGATTCCTGGAAGGAGATTTATGGGAAGTTGATATCGATTCTTTAAAATTCTGAGGTGAAAAAATGAACTCTATAAAAAGTCTAGCTATATTTGAACAATTGAAACAGCAGGGGAAAGGATATTTTATTATTACCGATACGGCAAACCCTACGAAGATTCATCATGTAACCTGCAGTTTTGTGAGTTCTAATAATTTCAAAACAAAAGTAATCGATAATAACAACAAAAATGGAGAGTACTATTGGATTGAACAATGGAAATCGTCTTCAGTTAAAAATGAAACGCCATGTAAAAAATGTTTGGAATGAATGAAGAAAGAGCAGGTTACTTAAAGAAAATGGGGTGTTTTTAAACAGAATTAAATAGTGTAGATTAAATATGGAAGATAAAGAGAAAGTTTATTATGCTTAGAAAGAGGTTAATATTTCCTGAAAAAAATATTCCTATAATAATATTTTTCTACTAATTAGATGGTCAATAAAAATATGCTCACAAAAAACCAGATCTATTTAGGCAATTCATGAGGTTGGTTTATTAGAACATCTTGACCAGTTCCCGTTTGAGAATGGAAATACACCTTTAGCCTATACTCATAGAATTTCTATTTTACTATTTCCTGAGTTATATATTGTTACTATCTCGAGAAATAAACTGAATATTATCGGAAAAAAGTTTGGAATAAGCAGGGCCTTAGGAATTCATTTTCATTCTTTGCAATTCCAAATTAGGGAAATAGTAAATGATTTTCTTGAAAAAGAAGGGCTTCAGAAAGAAAGTCCATATATAAAAATGGCTATTTCTGAATGGATTTGTAATTTATAGGTTTTGTTGATTGAATATTGATAAGAATATATTCAGGTATATTCTCTCAAAGATTTCTGAGGTGATCATCTTGAGTATTAGCAAAATGGATAAAAAACTTCTCATCAATTTTTAGGTGCTTTAGAAGGAATGAAAGAAATGGCTCAGAAAACACAGCAGAGACAAGAATTAAAAATCTGGTGTGATATTTCTATTTCTTTTACATTAAAAAATGCGCTTACAAGACTACTAAAAAACGAATTAAGTGAAATTAGAAATATTAAAACCAAGTTTCGAGACTTGGCTGGCAGACACATGCTTTAATTGGCAGCTAAAAATAAATATTCAAAATTAAAATGCTCCCCAATTAAAATGGAGAGCTTACTTCGTTTTTTTTACCAATTTGTCTGGATGATTGTTTAATAGCTTTTATGAGATCACTAAAACAAAGCATTAGTTCAAACATTAGAAGAATTATGACTACCCATACTCCTGCGTTTAAGATCGTGTCAATCACAATGGATCCAATAAATAAATGGGTATGGATAAGGGATGTTAAAGTATAAAACATTGCAAAAGTAAAAACTCTACTCCACTGTGTAACATCATAAATAAAGATCGCATTTTTAAAGCCATAGTGTTTAATCCGTTTAAAAAGCCTGTAGATTTCAATAGACTCAACCGTAATGAAAATAATTAGGGCTACTCTCCATATCAATCTTATGGTATCAATACTAATGATGCCTGTGACTAAACAGGCAATCCCGGAAATAGATAAAGCCCCATGTAAAATGCAGTTCGTATTGTTCCAATCCATTTCAATTGACCAAGAATTTTTTATGTATCTATATAAAATAAAGAAAACACAAACAAGATAAAAAATAAACCCTATGATTAGTAAGGATAGGTTATAGATGTCCGGAAATTCTTTGAAAACAGTGTTAAGTAAAAGGACTATCGATTGTGTGCTAACAGTAGTAAGCAGAAGAATTCCATGGACATTCCGATATGATTTTGTCCGAAAAATTTCTATAAAAGTTTTTACACTTACCCCAACATAAATAATCCACAGCACGATATTACCAAAAGCAATAATGACGGAAATAAATCCCCATTGGAAAAATTGTTTATAAAATAAGATGCCGCTGATGGATGTGCCAGCAACCCATGTGCCAATCCCAAAACGATTGATCCGATTGGAATAATGGATGTCTTTAAATTTTCCATCCAGGCTGGCAATAATAAACGAAAGAATAAAGGCAAACCAAAGGGATAGGTTAATAATGCTTAGAATTTTTCCAAAAATATGTTGGAAGAACTGGATACCAAAATAGTTTAATAGAACACCTTGCGTAACAATCCCAAATGCCATAACCATGGCCATGGTTGAAGTTCTAATATAAAGTTTTTTAAAAGTGAAAAATAAAATAATACAAACCATAAGGAAAATCAATATCAATAAATAAACCAAAGTTATCACCATAATAGTTTTAGATATTTAACAAGTATACCATCAATATATCTGGAGGTCTGCACATTTGTTCAGACTTAATTTTGATTGAGTTGTTAAAAGTTATTATTGGAGCAATTCGAAACAGGACACTTGAAGAGGAAGTGGAGAAAAAGAATGTCAATAATTGTTTTTAAGCCCATTTTTAAGGTGCTATACTTGTAATAGGTTGAGTTTATTTAAAATGAGGGATGACAATGGGTAAAAAAGGAAATCGAGTGGGATATGAACTTAATCCAAACGGAATTAAGTCTGTGCCAGACAATGAAATTAAAACCATTCTGCGTGGGGCAGATGATTTAATCATGAGTGGCGGCCGAGCTATGCTTGCCAAAATTCTTGCGGGATCGAAGGATAAAAAGTTATTAGAACTAGAATTGGACGACAGCCCTGTATACGGGGCATTTAAAGGTATTTCTCAAAAAGAGATCCTCGCAAAAATAGACTTTCTGATTCTTCACCATTATTTAGCCATCGAGTATAATGGCAGACTCCCATTGCTTGTCTATACCGATAAAGGCTGGGACATTGAACGAGAGACCTATGCAAATGAATTATTGAAAAAGATTATTGATGCTGCTGAAAATAGAAGATATGAATTTGTTGAAACATTAAAAGACCGGAACCGCGGCTTGATTCTTCTTTTATTAGAGAAAATTGCAGATTCAGGCAATAAAGAATTAATCACAATCTTGGATGCGTGGCAAATGATTGAATTTAAAAAAATTAGGACAAAAATCCAAGAAGTTATCGATATATTGGAGAAAGTAGAAGAAAAACCCAAAAGAGTAGATCAAGAAGTGATCTCTTTTTCTGCAAATAAACAATGGCTTTCTATTACTGAAAATATACGTAGAAAATTAGAACAAAATGTTTGGTGCAGTTCTTGTTGTGATGTTGTTAAGATCGAAAGATATACAGTCAAAGAATTTTCCAATGGAATTGTATTGGAAGGAAAATGTCAAAAGTGTGGTAATGACGTGGCAAGAGTTATTGACTAAAAGGAGAAATGATCATAGCCCTAAGACATTTAAAAGGTCCATTTTATTCCTTTGTATCAGAAGTAAATCAAAAACTAATGGATAAAACTTAAAGGAAAGAAATATGAAAACACTAATTTCAGCTACATAATGAATTGCAAAATAATTGGTGATTTAGAGATAAATGGCCAGAAACCATCCTAATAAAGGATCGTTTCTGGCTTTTTTATCTTTTTTATTTTTCCAATTCAATTGAGAAACGGGATCATGAAAATATTATTGTACAGTAGTATCCAAAAATTTACATAAAAATAGGTCTAAATATGAAAAATCTAGTAAAATAGGAAGAGATAGTATTATCTAAGTATAGGGATATAGTATGAAACCTGGGAGGTATTAGAAATGGAGAAAGAAATATGGAAGTGGATATTAGAAACATTTAACGATGAAGGAATAGCCAATATCGGTCAGAATATAGGGATTAAAATACCTGGATTTCGTCAAATCAATCCCCACCAAAAGAGATTTAAGATTTTAAGACCAGCACTTATACAGGAGATGATTCATCAACGAAATTCAAAAATGCTAAAGTATTTTTTTGATGAGATTGCTGAAGAGGAGGAAATGGTATCTTATCGGGGACGAAGTATGGAGGAACTACTTCTTGCTGTTGAAGAGGAGATGGCACCGTCTATCTTATTAAGTGTGCTGCTGTCGAGCGAGGATGAGGAGGACATTGAAAAAGCAGGTGAAATCTATCGTACATTAAGAGATGAAAATAAACTTGAAGCCTATGAAAATAGGAGAGAAGGAAATGTCGAAGAGGTTGAGAGTACGGAAGAGGAAAGCCAAGTAAACCACCTGCGGGATGAGTTGAAGCAAGCGTTGCAAAAAAATGTAAAACTAGAAAGGAAGCTTAAAAAACTGGAGCAAAGGATTGAAGAGTTAAAGGATAAAGACTCGATTGCCCAGATTGCTTTTAAAAATGAGAGAAAACAACTGAAGGATGAAAAAAAGGTATTATCGCAGGATAATCATTCACTTAAAAATGAAGTAGGTTCTTTAACGAAAAAAGTAATCCAACTTTCGTCTGAAAAGGAGGTAAATCAAAAGAAGTTGGAAAAACAGACGAATGCTTTAAAAGCAAAAGACGAAGAAATCGCCAAATTACATGCACAAATGCTAAAAGAAAGAACGGAGCATGAAAAAGCTTTGGCTGCCAAAGAATTAGAAATGGCAGAGGCTCGTACTGCTGCTTCTAATGAAATGACGTTTGCTGATTTACTGGCAGCGGAAGGTCAAATAGCTGCAACAATTGAAACAGCCCCAACAAAACAGGTTGAATCAGACCAGAAACCACATGAACTAACTGAAGAACTGTTAATGAAAGAATTTGATCGTGTCACACATGAATTAGGTTTAATATATGACAAAAAGGATCTCTTTAATTTCCATACGGCGATGAAATCTTCTAATCTCGTGATTTTGGCAGGGATGAGTGGGACAGGTAAATCTAAACTTGTTCTAGCATATGGGAAGGCACTAGGTTTGTTTGACAATCACCAGATGACCTTTATTCCTGTTCGCCCGGCATGGACAGATGACGCAGATTTAATCGGGTATGCGGATACCCTTCAAATGGTTTATCGTCCCGGTGACTCTGGGTTGATTAATGCTCTGATGAGTGCGAAAGAAAATAGTAAAATGCTTCATATTATTTGTTTTGACGAAATGAATCTTGCCAGGGTTGAGCATTACTTTTCACAATTTCTTTCAGTTCTTGAGAATGAACCCGGACCACAAAGAGTGCTGCAGCTTTATAATGGGGATCTCAAAAATAATCTTACCAATTCAACACAATATCCACCTGCTATCCCGATCGGAGATAACGTAATCTTTGTAGGTACCGTAAATTTGGACGAGTCGACTTACCATTTTTCGGACAAGGTTCTTGATCGCGCCAATGTTATCACCTTAAATGTCTTAAACTTTGGCAATCTTAGAAAGGTATCGAAGGAGGAAAAAGGAACTACCATATTGAAGGAGAATAGAACCGTTTCTTTGGAATTATTCAACAACTATAGAAATCACACCAAAGACATTCATATGCAAGATCGTGAATTAGCTCTGTTATGGGAGATTCACCAGGAATTACAAAAGGTGAATAAGAATTTAGGTGCCGGACCAAGAATTGTCCGCCAGATTGACATGTATCTAAAAAACTTGCCAAAATCGCAACACTTTACGAGAGCGGAGGCATTCGATAAGCAAATTGTCCAACGGATCCTTACAAAAGTAAGAGGACCAGAAGAGCAGCTTAAAAAGTTTATTGGTACCTATGATCTTCACACCGAGAACATAGTAGACAGTAAATTAGTAGAAATCCTAGACGGTTATCACGAGATTTCAGAGTTTTATGAAACTAGAAATGTTTTAATTCACAAGGCGAAAGAGTTGAAATTAAATGGCTATACCCTCTAAAGGATTTGAGGTCATTTTTTCACAGAAATTCGGGGAGCAAGATCATTTCATTCATTTGGACCGTTTTTTTACCAACGAGTTTGAAATTTTCCAGAAAAGAGAAGAAAACTACATTGAAATCAAAGAAAATATCGGGTTAACTGTAACCTTCTGCTCAAATAAGGACGATGCCAAGTTCTTCATGGATGGTCTTGAATCACTTCCAGAAACCATGCTTCATGTTAACCCATTAGAACGAGAGGTTTATCTATCACCCTCGGAAAAACCTGTTACGCTTTTTGACCATACGAAGGCATATTATCCCCTTATACCTGGACTCTATCGTATAGTGGTTGTTTATGATGGACAACGATATTTTAGTTGTGTCAAGGTGATACCAAAACAGATAGAAGAAACACAGTGGGAAATCATGAAGCAAGAGGTTGAAAAGGAAGTAAGCGGACTAGCTCGTGAAGTCATTTTACGAAAAAATGGATTGAATCATAGTATAGGTGGTATTTCACAAGGGTTGCTCGAACAATTTATCGTCATCAACAACCGATTTCCTTCAGTCATGGCCGCGCTTAGTGATTTATATCGAAAGGTCAACTATCGTATTAGCAAGGATTATCAGGTCGTCCCAAAAGAAAAGGCACGGTTTGTTGATGAAAAAACCATTCGGCACCGTGTAAGGAATCCGGATCAAAGACAGGTTTTAATGACACCTCACAGCTCGATAAACTATGATCTACTAGAAAATCGATTCGTGAAGAAGATCATTATTTCCATTTCAAAAACCTTAACCGGTTTTATGGAAGGCGTTCAAAATACGAAAATAAGCATTAGAAATTCGAAGGATGCTGGACCGTTTCGGACCGTGGTAGAAAAAGAGAGAACACTGTCTGAACTAAAAAAACTAGGTGAAGTGGCTGGAAAGATGAGAGGAGCGATTCAGTGGATTAAAACGGCTCCGTGGTTTGAAAGTATTGGAACCTACCAAGCTTCAGATATTCCACCTGTTATGAATAGTGACCCGAGATATCGTGCCCTTTACCAGCTTTATCGGGAACTCAAAAATGAGCAATTCCAATTACATATCCATCAATCCTATAGCTATCAGTGGAAACGTACTGACAAGCTCTATGAAATATGGGG
Organism: Bacillus sp. ISL-75; assembly: GCF_018613095.1. Lineage (NCBI taxonomy): Bacteria > Bacillati > Bacillota > Bacilli > Caryophanales > Bacillaceae > Bacillus > Bacillus sp. ISL-75. Next base: position 48,790 of record NZ_JAGGQX010000053.1, on the reverse strand, counting down.
TTATCTTCAGTTCATAAAGACTCTTGCTGAGGAAGAATTAGGGTTTGTTCCTGAAAAAGGATGGTTATATAGTCAAACGCTAGAGGGAAACAATCTGTTGGTCCCGACACTTTCATCAAATACGGAAGTGGTATTTAGAAAAAATGAGCTAAGAATGCATTTAGTATATGAAGCCCTTCTGCCATCACAAAGCAGGCTTACCACCATGAAGGATCCGTTGTACACAAGAGGAACACATAACTGCCCGGATGGACGTCTAGATGTATATTGGAATGAAATATTCATCGGTACCATCATATTCGATTTTAAATACCGCCCAAGAAACTCCATCTGGAACGAGAAGTTAATTGTGAATAACCAACAAAACGAGGTCATGCGGCAGCTGGTCAGTTACGGGGTTCATCTCCATTCTCCCTATTTATTTGGGGATGGCAGCTATCCGTTAGTAAGCACATTGAGCCCTGTTCAAGAAGTTTGGGCCATCTATCCCAACCGTTATGGAATGTCTGGGAGTAAAGAATACCCTGATCATAAAGTAAGTCTAATCGAACTGACTCCAGGATTGGATCATATCTACTTTGTTGAAAAATTAAAGTTGTCGATTGATAAACTAGTGCAACGAAGCAGGACTGTCATGGAGTTCTTGGATTATCTTAAAGTTTAGTGTTTTTAATGAATTGGGGATTTATAATCTTATTAAAGATTAAATAGCTGAGTCGTTTTTATAGGTTAAACATAGAAGCTTTGCTTACATGAAAGGGACATGGGATCGTACCATGTCCCTGGCTTTTGTCATCTAACTCGAAAAGATCTTTTTGTTTTTTGAAGAGCTTTTAATTAGGTTTGCCCTAATTAAAAGCAGAAAGCAATTGCACCGATAATGATTAATAAAATAAACAACACGATGATAATGATAAAACTTCCCCACCCACGAACATTAACACAATGTCCTTGAAAAGGAGTCGCATAGCCGTAAGACATTGGAGCCTGGGGAATAGCATTAGAGTAATCACTAAGATTAGGGATTGCGTTATTATACATTCAAACACTACCTTTCGATTGTATGGAGGGTAATTAGGCTAACACCCTTTATAATATACTTAGAGATGAAATTGGAGCCCGTATATATAAAATTATTGAGTGAGTGCCGGTCACCACTCGAGTTTCGAAGATTTTTGCAGAAATAAAAAAAGTGCAGCCACCCTTCAATGGGTGTATGGAGACTACACTTTTCTTGAAAATTTTACAAAGGTAATTAACAATTAGCATGGAAAAACAGTTAAGATTATCACCTTTCTTTTCTTATTAGGATTAGCAATTCCCCATTTAATTTCATCTGTTATATCCACTGCTTATTTTTTAAATCAAATGATTAATTATCATCCTGGAAAACAACGAATGATGGTAAGTTTGTTCAACAGGAATTAGTCCAGAGTTTCTTGAATATATGTAGGTAAAAAGTGTAAATGGAGAGATAATTATGGCTTTTGTTGCGATCTATACTGTCGGTAGACTAAAACATCCGTATGAGCATCCTGCCTCTCGTGAGTTTTTTGAGGTGGGATACGAAGTGATTCGCCAGGCTGCTAAATCAGGGCATCTTATAGAGGAGTTTTCACCTAATGGAGTGCCATTCCCTGAGGAAGTTATCCAAGGGGAGGGTGTACCTATTCTTACACTAACGGTATGGAAAAGCCTTCAATCTTTATATCGTTTTACGTATTCAGGTCAACACAAGCAAGCCATACGAGACAGGAACAAGTGGATTGAAGCTCATCAAGAGAAACAACCTACATATGTGGTGTGGTGGACGGAGAAGGTGAAGGATGTATCCTGGGAGGAGGCATTCAAGAGATACAACTATTATATTCAGCATGGACCCACTCCTTTTGCGTTTGACTATAAGCTCGCATTTGATGAAGTAGGAGAGACGTTCTTGGTTAAATAGAATGTACTGATTATAAAAACAGATCAATTCAAATGGGTGATAATTTTTACTAGTATCTGTTTTTATATTTTTTGTATCCAGTGAATGAAAAAATTGTTTTTACAAAAAATAATAAAGCAACAGGTCATTAACTAGGAGGTAAGACAATGCCTAACGTTGAAGTATCTTGTGCGATTTCCAACTGTTCGTTTTATGGACAAGGAAATGTTTGTACTGCGGAAAAAATTATGGTTGAACTAGATAACCATGCAAGATATGACACAGAAATGTCTTCCGAATTAGGTGAAAAGAATCATATAGATACGGCAGGTACTTCAGCCGAAACCTGTTGTAAAACCTTTAAACCTAAACGCAGATCTTAGATAAACGATTTACCGGTGGAAAGCATTTTTTCGGAAAATGCTTTCCACAGGTTTTCACCTAATTAAACGCTATCTTCCTTATAGTAACAGGGGTATCCTTGTATGCCTGTAAGATGCCATGTTCCTCTATTTGGTCTTTTCTTACAGCCCTATAAGGCAGTTTTACTTCTAATTCACCTTTCAGAGGGGAGAAGGAGAGCGAAACCGTTTCTTGGTTTTTCCAATGAGCATCGATGGGTTTGTCCGTAACAAAAGGAAATAACTGTGGAAATCCATTTCGAAAAAAGGGATGTATCCTTTTATTATCTCCAGGTTCATTTAAACAAATATACAGGGAAAGATAATCACAAAATTTTAACAGATCTAAGTGGTACATTAAAGTTTCATTCTTATTCTCGTTTCCCACTATTTGCAATCCCTTTAAAAGTTGCTCTTGTCTTTGCTTTTCTTCATTCCAAAATTCCCTGACTGCGGGCTCAGTAGCATCCTGGATGAATGATGAATAGTGTAAACTGCATAAAAGTCCAGCATACTTGCTCATTTTTTCAACTTCATTCAATCCCTTTTTATAAAAAGAAATTTTAAGCACTATCGGGTAGTCGATAAAAGAGTACGGCATCTCCGTTTTATCATTCCATACAGGAGAAGTATCCAGTTCTATCCAGCCTCTGTCATGTTCTTGGATCGCCAGTTGAACTTCTTGGGTTCGTGTATGATCAAAAAAATAATCATCTTTACAGTTTCGGGCGATTTCCCCTGCAATTTTGGCGTGATCATTCTGAGTTACCATAAAATAGCTTTGTTCTCTTTCCATTATAATCAATTTCGTTAATCCTTTCTTTGCAAAACTACACCAGTTTGTATTTCTCTTGTTTTTATATTTACCACTTATCCAGCAAAATATCTAAACGAGCACCAAAAGCGAATAGAAGGAAGCCGGTATGAAGTAAGGGAACCTTTGTTAAAAGAAGGGCTGCGATCAAAATACCAATTAAAGGTATCACTGCATTTTTAATAGCTTAATTAACATTCGGTTAGTGAAGGCCGAAAGAACCGTCCCCCCATTAACCGTCCACTAACCCCATTTTTTCAACCTCAGTTATTCCTGCTATTAAAAATTCAAATCATTTTAATATTGATATAAACGAAATAAAAAGATTTAAAATAGTTTGAATTATTAGTCACTTTTGATTATGATTAAATCAAAAATGACTAGGTGATGAAAATGAATAATAGCTGGGATGATTCGATACTTTTAAACCATATTTTAGAACATTCTTTTGATGAAATCTTTATTGCGGATGCAACGGGATTGGTTTTATTTGCAAGTCAATCTACGGAAACTGTATTTGGTATTCCGTGTGAGCAAATCGTTAATCATAATATTTTCGAACTTGAAAAACAAGGACTTTTTTCTCCCTCTGTCATTGCTAGCGTGCTAAGAACTAACAAGGAAATAACGCTAATTCAAGAAACAAATCATAATAGAAAACTAATCATCTCCGGATATCCGGTTTATGATCAATCAGGAATATTAATAGGTGCTACGAGTTTTTCAAGAGATATAACCGAATTTGAGTCCTTAAGAAAAGAAAATGAGAAAGTAGCAAAAGCATTACTAAAATTTCAAGAAGAAAATGAAAAATTACGAAAACAGGCGACTCAACAATTCTTTATAAGTAATGGAAAAATGGAAAAAGTATTTGAAGTTGTGTCAAAGGTAGCAGATATAAACGTTACCGTATTACTCGAGGGTGAGTCGGGGGTTGGTAAAAACCATATTGCTTATAAAATTCATCAAATGTCATCAAGAAAGGCTGAACCCTTCATTGATGTAAACTGTGGTGCAATACCTGAATCTTTATTTGAATCAGAGCTTTTCGGTTACGAGGAGGGAGCTTTTACCGGGTCTAAAAAAGGGGGTAAGAAGGGGTACTTTGAAATAGCAGGAAAGGGAACTCTTTTTCTAGATGAAATTGGTGAACTGCCATTGAATCTACAAGTAAAATTATTGTCGGTTTTGCAAAATCAAACCCTAATGAGAATTGGAGGAACAAAAAAAATTGAGGTAAATTGCAGAATTATTTGTGCTACAAATCAAAACTTAGAAAAGATGATCAAAGAAAGGAAATTTAGAGAAGATCTCTATTACCGAATCAATGTCGTAAAAGTAGAGATTCCACCGCTAAGGGAACGAAAGGAAGAAATCATTCCATTAATTTACGAGATTACTGAACAATTGAATCGTAAATATCAATTGAATACATATTTTACCCCAACAATGGCTGCTTGGCTAAGCCAGCAAAATTGGCCGGGAAATGTCAGAGAATTACGAAACTATATTGAAAAGAAAATGATCACATCTAGTGGGAACGAAATAGACCTTGATTGGGGAGAAGAGGAAACAAAAAAGGATTCCTTCACCCAGTCAACGAAAGAAATTCCCTTAAATGATTATATAGAAACACTTGAAAAGGAGTATATTGTGCGAATGTATCATAAATATCCCAGTAGCATTAAACTTGCAGAAATATTGGGAATCAGCCAATCGACTGCCAATCGGAAAATACTAAAATATGTTGAGCAAAGGTAGTCATTTTTGACTATAACGTTCTCTTAAACACTGTCTTTATTAGTTGGCATGAAAATTGCAATCTTTAAGAATAGAAACTTAAAGGAGGCTATTTTATGTCAAATCAAGATGAAAAGCAGTTTTTGAATTTACCTTTTACTGGTATCTGCACTTTTGGAAAATATCCTGTTTGTTCAGATATTAATCAACTAGATGCGGATGTAGCCGTTATTGGAGTTCCAAATGATATGGGTACTCAATGGAAATCTGGAGCAAGAATGGGTCCAAGGGGGATTCGTGAAGGATCTACACTTTACAGTTTTGGATTAAATGGTGCTTACGATATTGAAAAAGATATTACGTATTTGGGGCCAAGATGGAAAGTAGTAGATTGCGGCGATGTGGACATGGTTCATGGAGATATGATGCAATCTCATGAAAACACAGAAGAAGCCATTAGAAAGATTGTTTCAAAAGGAGCGATGCCGGTTGTATTAGGCGGAGATCATTCCATTACCATTCCAGTTGGTAAAGCTTTAGAAGAGTTAGGGCCTTTTCATGTTATTCAAATCGATGCACATTTGGATTGGGCGGATCATCGTTCAGGGCAAAGGTATGGGCATGGAAGCTGTATCCGTCGTTTATCTGAAATGGACCATGTTCAGAAAATTTTCCAATTTGGAATTCGAGGAATTTCCAGCAGTTTGAAGGAAGATGTGGATGCAGCACGAGAATATGGAAGTGTTATTTTATCACCGCGCCAAATTAGGAAAATGGGAATTGAAAGGGTGATAGAACTACTTCCAGAAGGAGAAAAATACTATATTACCCTAGATATTGATGGTTTGGATCCTTCAGTAGCACCCGGAACAGGTACCCCTTCACCAGGAGGATTTATTTACGATGAAGTAAATGAATTGCTTGAAGGAATAGCTAAAAGAGGAAAAGTGATTGGCTTTGATTTGGTCGAAGTAGCACCGCCATATGACCCAGCTGGAATGACCGGTCAAGTAGGTGCACGGCTTGCATTGGATTTACTCAGCTTTGTTTTAAAGGAAAAAGAAAACATAGATGAACGCAAGTTGAATAAGGAAGAAGTTCACTCCTAAGATAAGTCACCAAAATAATATATTTCAGGGGGCAGATCTATGAAAATTGAGACAAGAAGTATTGAGTATATTCCAGCCAATGAACGTCATGGAAAACCAAGAGGATTGTTTGCAGTTTGGTTTGCTGCAAATATGCATATTACCACACTTGTGACAGGAGCATTATGTGTCACTTTTGGCTTGAATCTTTTTTGGAGTGTTGTAGCTATTATTGTTGGTAATTTAATAGGAGCAATTTTTATGGCTTCACATTCTGCTCAAGGACCTAAACTCGGTATCCCCCAAATGATTCAAAGCCGTGCACAATTTGGTGTTATTGGAGCCGTGATTCCCTTAATTCTAGTTATTTTCATGTATTTGGGTTTTTTTGCAAGCAGTGGTTTGTTAGGTGCACAAGTATTGAGCAGTGCCTTAGACCTTAATTTAACTTTGAGTATCATTGTTCTTAATATCATCACCTTTATCGTGACAATGATTGGCCATGATCTTATTCATAAGATGCAAAAGTATTTGACATGGGTGTTCTTTCTTGTATTCATAGCTGCAACGTTTATTGTCTTCCAATTACCCGTTCCGTCAGGAAGCTGGTCTCCAGCTGAGTTCAATCTACCAATCTTTATGTTAAGTGTTAGTGTGGTAGCAACCTGGCAGATCTCATTTGCACCCTATGTCGCTGACTATTCAAGGTATTTGCCAATTGATACGAATTACTCAAAAACGTTTTGGTATACGTATGCAGGGACTGTTTTAGGCACTGTTTGGATGATGATTTTAGGAGTTTTATTGACTACGGCCATTCCGAATTTCCTAAGTAATTCCGGCACGAATCTCGCTAATCAGTTTGGAAGTTTTTCGTTTCTTTTAATTGCTGTGATCATCCTAGGTCAGTTCTCCATCAATGTTTTTAATTTATATGGCGCCTTTATGTCAACCATATCTACTGTTGAGCCTTTTTCAAAAATAAAAGTAACCCCAAAAGTAAGAATGTTCTTTATCTTTGGAATTGGAACAGTTGGAACTTTACTGGCCATTTGGGGTCAGGGAAATTTCTTGTCCAATTTTATCAACTTTATCTTATTTATTAGTTACTTTTTAATTCCATGGACAGCTATTAACCTCATTGATTTTTATGTCCTGCGTCACGGGGAGTATAGTATAAAAGATATTTTTGATTTAAATGGAAAATATGGAAAAGTAAACAAAATTACTGCTATATCGTTCCTCGTTTCAATTATCGCCGAAGTTCCATTCATGAACACCTCTTTCTATGTAGGACCTGGTGCGAAAGCAATGGGAGGAGCCGACATAGCTTGGATATTAGGATTGGTGGTTCCATCAGTACTCTATTATGTAATGATGAAAAGAAAATTGAAGGAACCGTCCCAGGTACCAGTCTCGTATGAAGATAGTAAAACATCTTAAAATTAGTTAAGTAATGAAGTAGAAAATGGAATTATTTTTAAAGGGGTAGGAAGCGGGAATACGTGATTCCTTTTCTATCCTTTTTTGTTCACTAGACTTCTGAAGTATCGTTTAGCTAAATTAAATCCTTACAAACGTTTGGAACTGCACCTCAAAAAACAGGCAAATCTTAGTTGGCCTTGTATAGATAAACAAGCAAAACTAACATAACAATGTCTAAACGGGCACCAAAAGCGAATGGAAGGAAGCCAGTGTGCAGTAAAGGAACCTTTGTTAATAGAATGGCTGCGATCATAATACCAATTAAAGGTACCACTGCATTTTTAACAGCTTTATTAACCAATAGTAAAATTCCGCAAACTATTTCTAGAAAAATAATAATCTTTAACATCATGTGGGGATATGGCAGTCCTAATCCAAGAAAATGATTCGCTACTTCGGTACCCATTAATTTCATAAGTGCTGAGGTAATAAAAACATAAGCAACAGTAATTCTAATAAGTTTATTTGGATATAAAATAAAAATCCCCCCCTTTGTATATCTTTATGCAAGAAGAGGGACAGACCATTACAAAAAACCAACATACAGTAAAAATGATTAAAAGCTTGAGGATAATCCCTCAAGCTTCGGTTTTTGTGTTGAATACATCATTCACTCGTTGGTTTTTGTTGATGATAGGGAAGAGTTTTCTCTACTTCTGCTACTTGTTTAAAGATTCCTTCCATATCCTTCAGATCTTTCTTGTAATCATAGGTTTTAAGCTTTTTGTTTTCTACAATCAATTTCCCATTAACGATCACATCGATTACATTTTGCGGTCCTGCTGCATACGCTAACGTTGCATATGGATCAAAGGTTGGAAAGGTATTAGGCGCATGAGTGTCTACAATAATAATATCTGCATATTTCCCAACTTCTAATGAGCCGATTTTTTTATCCAGCCCTAGAGCTTTTGCTCCACCAATTGTGGCAAGTTCGACAACCTTACTTGGCGGCATTACGCTTTGATCTTTGTTGACCAATTTGTGAATTCTTGCCGCATAACCGGCTGTTCCGAATACATCCATGGTGTTCGAGCTCATTGGCCCATCTGTACCCAATCCCATTTTAATCCCTGCTTTATCAATCTTAATAGCTGGTGCCACACCGGTTGCCCCTTTTGTATTCGCTATTGGATTATGGGCAATTGTGGCTCCTCTTTGTTTAATGATGTTAATGTCCTCATCATCAATATGGATGGCATGTGCAAGCATTGTATTTTCATCTAATATTCCTAAAGAATCCAAGTATTTTATGACGGAAGGATACTTCTGACCAAACTTGGTTTCTACTCTTTGTGCTTCATCAGCAAACTCTGCCGCATGAATCGCAAATGGTACCTGATATTTTTTAGCTAAATCTTTCGATGCCTTAATCATCTCAGGGCTAACTGTGTAGGGAGCATGGGCCACCACAGATGGCGTAATTAGTTCATGATTCTTATATTGTTTAATAAAGTCCTCTGCATATTTTAGTCCGCCATATGGTTCAGGAGCATCGACTGTTGGAAAGCTAATAACCGTTTCTCCAAGAACTCCTCTAATGCCAATCTTTTCTGTCGCTTTTGCTACTTCATCTTCGTGGTAATACATATCTGCATATGTCGTAACTCCGCCCATTGCCATTTCTATGACGCCATGAATGGATGCTTTATAAATAAGGTCCCTTGAAAGTAATTTTCCTTCTAGTGGAAAAAACACATCAAATAACCGATTGCCTACTCCTTCTTCACCAATACTTCTAAACGCAACCATTGGAACATGATTATGAGTATTTATCATTCCCGGCATCACAATATTACCATTGGCATTAATGACTTTAGAGGCTTTATATTGTTTTTCCAAATTTTCATCGCCAATTGCAATGATTTTCTTATCCTTTATTACAACTGTCCCTTTGACAAAGGCATCCTTTTTCGCATTCATCGTTAAGATGTGCCCATTCTTAATCACAAGATCTGCCTTTTGATTATTCCATGGGATTCTTGCTGCTTCCACACTCATCGCTTTCGTATTAGGATAAAAGGCTCCTATTAAAATAGATGCTGTAACCAAAACGACCATCGACAATTTATAAAGTATTCTGAGTCTCATTTATTTCCTCCTATAAATGTACCTTAATAACATTCAGACTATAATAAATTACCCATCATCATCTAAAATATTTATGTGTGGATACGATTTAGAAAAATATAATGATCCTTTTATTTTTAATTATAAAAAACAAAAGGACTATTCGCGTAAATAGCCCTCTTGTGTTATCTATTAATTCTTTTTAAAGATATTAATCTCGCAATCTGTCAATGACAGTACATTCCCTTGCACCTCTGCGGATTAATCGACGTGCTGCTGCTAATGGGATTTCGACAAGAACTGCTTCGTCCGTGTCGTTTTCTACATCAAACACTGCAAATGCCTCTCCATCTACAATCAAGATACAAATAAATTCTACTTCTACATCATCCGATCTTGGAATGCGAGTTGTAATTTCACAACGATGGACTCCTGCAGCCAACAATGTCCTAGCCTCTTGTCGTGATATACGAATAAACACGAATTCCTCGAATGCAACATTACCTGCTTCTACTTCGATTTCTACTAAAAGAAAAAAGCGATTTCTGATTTGTACAATACAATTTGCTCCAATTGAAATAACGTCCTCTATACTCATAAAATTTCACCTCCCTTTCTACATTAAATGTAGGAGTAAATTGGGAGGTGTGGACAAATTGTATTAATAATGTATATTATTTTTCTCTTTTTATGGTTTATGGATAGGATGGTAATTACTGTTTAGATGGAAAGAACCGTCCTAAACTTTTAAAATATATGCTTGGAAATGGGCTATCTTTATGTTTCAGTCCTAATTCTGGGAGTGGATGAATTGCGAATACCTTTTTAATGTATCTACCTACCCATTAACGACTTTTCCACCATTTATATGCAGAATTTGTCCAGAAACATAGGATGAATCTGAATTTGATGCAAGGTAGACATACGCAGGAGCAACCTCTTCAGGTTGTCCAGGGCGCTTCATCAGTGTATCCTGTCCAAATTTACTTACTTCTTCCGCGGTAAAAGTAGAAGGGATAAGTGGTGTCCAAATAGGTCCTGGAGCGACTCCATTTACCCTGATTCCTTTTTCGGCAAGCTGATGGGCAAGAGACCGTGTAAAGGTTGTAATTGCACCTTTAGTAGAAGAATAGTCAAGCAGCTTTGGATGTCCTTGATAGGCAGTGATAGATGTTGTATTAATAATCACACTTCCTTGCTTAAGGTGAGGCAACGCGGATTTTGTTAAATGGAACATAGAAAAAATATTTGTCCGGAATGTCTTTTCCAGCTGTCTGTCCCTATATCCAAAAACCCTTTTTTTATTTAATTTCTTATTTCTGAAAATTTTGTTAATTTAACTCGTTGTCGTCTTCACCTTACATTATTACTAGCATAGTATAATGTAAGGTGGTGATGATAAATGGGCTTTACACTTTCAGACTGGATGCTCTACACAATGTGGGCTGTATATGGACTAATGATTCTTAATTTTCTTATTGCATTCTTCCAATCTTTTTGGGCAGGCAAGTTCGATCCCACATTTGTTTTAGATTATTTAAAAGATATCGTATATATTGTTTTGCCGTTGAACATTCTAATATCCATGTTTTCAATAGATCCAACAGGGTGGATTCTGATAACATTCTATTTCATAAGCGGTATAGCAGTTGTACTCAAATATTTATTGGACATTAAAAATAAATTAATTAAATAAGCAAGGTGAAGCCTTCCTACATGGAGGGCTTTTTCATTGTTTCTAAGTAATATTTTGTTCAAAGGCATAGATAAATCTATCTATGCCTTTGAAGGGAAGATGTGCCTTGATTTAAAGAACATTTTTAATAGAGATATGGAAATTATTAACAACACTTCTACAGAAAAAAATCTTAAAATCGTTCACATAAATAAGGTATGACCTGATTAGACAACGAATAAATATCAGTATGATAATCAAGTTATTCGCTTTAAACATAATTAAAGGTGTCCGTATATGATGGACAATTGACTTTTTTAGGTGCCTGACACCTTTCTAGGCACTTTTAGGGCAAATTCCTCATATAATATTCTGAATATTCCGAAAGGTAGTGAAGCTATGAGGAAATATCAATGGGTCAAGTGGCGTAAATCCCTTCTCTGGCTTGCGGCCATCTTTTTCTTGGGAATGATTCTCTTAAGGGGAGGGCCGGCCTATTGGCAGGTAGCGTTGACTATTGTTAGTTATTTGCTGCAGTTGCTCTTTGCAATGTTGTTTATGATTATCCAGTTTGTTGCACTTTTCTGGTTCTTGGCACGGGGACGAACTTACTGGATTCTGCCTGGCGAGACTGGTTCGACTTGGGATGATTACCGCGGAAATCCCGAAATCGTTGATAATGCCAAGCGGATTGTCGTTTTGCTAAAGGGCGTCAAGGAGTTTAAGGACATGGGTGGTGAGGCGATACGAGGGTTGATGTTATGTGGGCCCCCTGGCACTGGAAAGTCCTATTTGGCACAGGTAATTGCGAACGAAGCGCAGGTTCCTTTTGCTTACGCATCGGCTCCTAGTTTTCAAAATATGTTCTTCGGCGTCGGCAACCTGAAGGTGATGGGCCTCTATAGGAAGGCGAGGAAGCTTGCGAAAGTATACGGCTCCTGCATTATCTTTATCGACGAAATCGATGCAATCGGAATGAGTCGTTCAGCTGGAGGCGGTGGTGGTGGTATGGGTGGGATGCTCGGCATGGCGGGCATGGGTTCGGGCCTGCTAAATGAGCTGCTTCTGCAGATGGATCCGCCAAACATTGATAATTCCAAGATTGCCAAATTGCTACGTTCACTTGGGTTGCGACGCAAAAAAGCAGAACGACCTGCAGTGCTGACAATCGGAGCAACCAATCTGCCCGATGTACTCGATCAGGCGCTGCTCCGCCCCGGCAGATTTGATCGGAAGCTTTGGGTCGATTCCCCAGATTATGATGGAAGGGTGGACGTATTCAACTACTACCTCGAAAAGGTAAAAAGGGACGCTACTCTTACACCTGAGAAGGCTGCACTTGATACGATTGGTTATAGCCCAGCACAAATAAAACACATCGTTAATGAGTCTGTTGTAATTGCACACCAACATGGTGCACAGTTAGCAAGCTACGAGGACTTCCGGGCCGCCATGGAGACTTATGAGTGGGGACTAAAGCAGCCTCTGAGCTCTATGATGGAAGATGAGAAGCGTAATGTCGCCTACCATGAGGCCGGCCATGCAGTCGCTCAGTATCTATTGAAGCCGCACGAACGGGTTTGGAAGGTAACAATTATCCGAAGGGGCAGTGCGCTAGGTCTTGCAGCCACCAAGCCGACAGAGGAGCGGTATAATAGAAGCGATAGCGAAATCCTAGCAGAAATCCAGGTGTGTCTGGCAGCACGGGCGGTGGAAGAAGAGTTCCTCTTCAAGAAATTAAACGGTGTCACCTCCGACCTGCAGCATGCTACGCTGTTAGCTGGCGCCTACCTTGGAATGGTAGGTATGGGAGATGAGCTGTTCAGCTGGCTGGCGATAGGCTCTCGAATCGATGGACTTAGAGCGCTCCGTCCAAAAATCAACGTGTTGTTAAAAGACCAAATGCTTCAAGTAAAGAAGCTAGTAAATGAAAACGCCGACTTTGTCCATTCCATTGCAGAAGAATTGCTGAAGCGGGGCGATTTGACAGGAGAGGAAATTGAAGAAATCTACGTACGTCTGTATGGTAAAAGTCGGCCAGAGCCGCCAAAGGTAAAAGTTATAGAGTATATTGATTCCCCTGCGCTGGAGGCTCCTGTTATTCCAGCAGAGGAGAGCGCCGATGAATCAAAGGAGTCCGATTAAACAATTGCATCTCAGATGAATATTGTTACAAAATAAGTTGTTTAAAAACTTCTTGAAACTGAACAATACTCTAATGGGGGAATGTAAAATGAAAATCCTTAAACCCGAATGGCTTTCATTAAGCAAAGAAATAAAAGTGAAGCTAATTAGTTTAGCTATTTTGGAAAACCAGAGCAGATACAATAGACTATAAAAATGACAAAAGGCACATGCAAAAAGTACCAATTGTGTTTTTTATGTATAAGTAATCATTATCATTTGTACAGATTTAAGCACTTATTCTGTAAAAAGCTTGATATACCAATAAAAAATGACTATCAAATTAGTTTGCAATTTGATAGTCATTTTTGGTTCCATTTTTAATGTTAGCGATAGGGAAGGGAACCCGTTACTGTTTTCGTGATTATTTCTTCACAAAATAGGTTTCACCTAGAATTTCCCTTACTTGATAACTGGTTGATGAAAGTTCTTTTTCAGCAAAAGCGTTAATTTCTGTTTTTTCAAGATCGTACATTACCTCAATCTCTTTCGAAAATAAAAGCTTTTCTTTTTCAAGCAGGCTAGAAAGTGCTGGTTGTTGTTTAACTTGGAGAGTCTCTGAATCTAGTACTTGTTTTAGCCCTGCAACATAGTATTCTAATGGGCGAGCACCAACAATCTTCACACCTTTATTTTCTTCATTTATCATGACAATCATTGGAAACCCTCTGGCACCTAATTTGGCAGCTAGCACGAAATCTTCATTTAATAATTGCTGTCCGCTTGGCAGCTCCGCTTCTTTTACAATTGCTTCTCCATCAAGTCCAAGATTATTCACGATTTCAACTAAAACCGATTTTTCTGCAATATTTTGATTGAATGCGAAAACCGCTTCTCTCACACGGCGTAAAAACACACGAGCCAACGCATCATTTTGCTTTTGAATGACTTTGAATACAATAGAGGGGGGATAGGATGAGTGAATTGGGTTGTCATACCAAAGTGTGCCATCAATTGGCATGCGCGTATATTCACCAACTTCTCTCCAATGTCCAGCAACATCAGACGGTTTTGCGATTCCGTTTGCTGGGTCGACAGGTCCATCGCCCCATTTTTCTAATAATCCTCCCATAACCGTATGGAAGGTAAAGTTATCGCCATACTGCTCTTCAAAACGACGGAGCACTGGCTCTTGTGCCCAACAGTGGGAGCAGATTGGGTCGGTAACATAATAAAGATTAATCGTTTTTTTTTGATTGATTAAAGTCAATCATTTCCATTTCCTCGTCTCCTGCACTTCCACAAACCCCTGTTTCCAAATCGCACATCATATTATTTTTGCTATTCATTTTGATCACTCCTGTTTTTTAATTAAACCTTATCTTTATATTCAATTCCCCATTTCTGGATAGGCTGTATGGCAGAAACAAGTGCTTGCCCTTTTTCGGTTAATTTATATGAAATCGTTACGGTGGGTGAATCGATCACTTCTTTCTTCACTAGACCATACTCTATGAGTTCAGTTAACCTCATGGATAAGACTCTGGGCGTAATGTTAGAAATTTCTTGAACCATTTCTGTAAAACTGGTTGAGTTGTTCTCACAAAGGGACAAATAGTGAATGATTAACCCGTTCCACTTTTTACCTAGTATTTGGAATGAGTATTCTAAATATGGGCAAATCTTAATAAAAACCACCTCCAAAGGGATCAAAAAACTTGATATAAAAAGTATAGCAGATATAAAAAGTATATCAAGGGCGTGCCTGTGTCACAACCCGAATTTTGTCAAACGCACATGCTTTATTGAAAGACCAGAAAAAGAGTGTCAGGCACCAACTGTTACGAATATCAAATTTTTTTCTGATATAATGAACACTATAAAAAATGGTTTGGGGAGGGGAAAACTTATGCCATTAGAAATTGTTCGCCATGATCTTACAAAGATGAAGGTGGATGCGGTTGTGAATGCTGCGAATACATCGCTGAAAATGGGTGGTGGCGTATGCGGTGCTATATTTCGTGCGGCTGGTGTCAATGAGTTGCAAGAAGCCTGCGATAAAATGGGGGAATGCAAGGTTGGAGAAGCCGTTGTGACTGATGGCTTTAACATGGAGGCAAAATATATCATACATACACCAGGACCTATTTGGCAGGGTGGTTCCAAACAAGAAGCAGCACTGTTAGAGGCAAGTTACTATAACTCTTTGAAGTTGGCAAAAAATCATCAATGTGAGTCCATCGCATTTCCATTAATTTCGACTGGCATATATGGTTATCCTAAGGAGGAAGCATTACAAATCGCGGTTTCGACCATCGGCTCTTTTTTATTACATCATGATATGCTTGTTTATCTGGTTGTTTTTGACAAAGGTTCATTCGGTTTAAGCAAGAAATTATTTACATCGATTCATCAATATATTGATGAGCATTATGTAGAAGAAGTAGAAATCACGTTTAATCGTAACAGAGAAGAACGATATATATTGGAACAACCGCAAGAAGTCGAATTTGTTCAGCCGGATCTGTATAAAGAAGCAGAGTATTCCTTAGTCAACCTGTTGGACCAACTCGATGAATCTTTTTCCGAGCGGCTGCTTCGTTTCATTGATGAAAAAGGGATGACGGATGTAGAGACGTATAAAAGGGCGAATATTGACCGGCGATTATTCTCCAAAATCCGAAATGAAGACGATTATACCCCGAAAAAGAAAACCACGATTGCTTTTGCCATTGCGTTAAAATTAACTGTGGATGAAACGATGGAGCTGCTTGCTGCAGCCGGTTATACCTTGTCACGCAGCAATAAATTTGATGTGATTATTGAGTATTTTATTCAACATGCTAATTACAATATTCATGAAATCAATGAGGCGTTATTTGCTTTTGACCAGCCAATACTCGGTGCCTGAAATGTCGCTTCCCAAGCGACCATTTCGTAATGGATTTTTGTTATCCTTTGTTTATCAAAGAACGGAGGATGATATTCATGAAAAGAAATGTAACAGAATTAGTGTTTATTTTAGATAAAAGCGGCTCCATGGCAGGACTTGAGGCTGATACAATCGGTGGTTATAATGCGATGCTGAAGAAACAGCAAAAGGCTGAAGGGGAAGCCTTTGTTACGACCGTATTATTTAATCACGAGTACGAATTATTCCACGACCGAATCAATGTACGGGGCATTTCTCCTATCACTGAAGAAGATTATCAAGTAGGCGGCACCACTGCATTATTAGATACCATTGGTTTTACCATTCAAAAATTCGTGAATGTACAAAAGAGAACTAGTGAGGATGAACGAGCTGAAAAAGTACTCTTCGTTATTACCACGGATGGGATGGAAAATGCCAGCCTCGAATTCACAGTCGACAAAATCAAAAAAATGGTTCAACACCAAAAGGAGAAATATGGCTGGGAATTCCTATTCCTTGGAGCCAATATCGATGCCATTTCGACTGCTGCTCGATTTGGAATCGATGAGGACTTCGCCGTTGATTACCACGCGGACAATAAAGGAACGCAATTAAATTATGAAGCGGTAAATGAAGCCGTGGTCAACCTTCGAAGTGGCAAAAAGATAGATAGAAGCTGGAAAAAAGGAATTGAAAAGGATTATAATCGCCGTTCGAAGAATGAATAATTTAATATATATTTTAGGGACACCTGCTGTTTAGATAAACAAAGGTGTCTTTATTCTTCCAAAAAGTCTTTTTTGTGATATAAGTCACAAATCTGGTTTGATAATTACATTATAATAATAGTAGAAACTACTTCTATCAAGAAAAAGAGGGAATTGATGATGACCATTGCACTAGACCAGGAAAAAGTGAATGAGTTGGTTGATCGCTTTTATGATAAGCTGCTAAAGGATTCCTACTATATTAACATGTTTAATGAAAGAAACACGGATATAGAGCTGCTGAAAAATCGGCAAAGAGTATTTATAAATCGCTTAGTTTCCGAGGAATCTGTACAGGAACAAGGTGAGCAAGTATCACAGGTTAAAGAAAGACACCCATTTCAAATAGCTCCAGAAAGGGCCTCAGCATGGTTCGGCAAATTAAAAGAGACGATGGATGAAATGGACCTTGATGTTAGTGTAAAAGAACATCTTAAAGAGAAAGTAGATTTTTTGTTGAAAAAGATTATAAAATGAGTCCCATTGTAGGTGGCCCCTCCCGTGGTTGCAGATTTTGAGAAGAACCGTATTCTTCAAAAAAATGAAATTGCAACATCTGGGTATAACTGAGTATTGCAAAAAAAATAGCTTTAAAAGCCGCTTAAAAAGTTTAGGCGGCTTTATTATTGATGACAGGAAGTACCTCCCACCAGTCACAATCCACTAAAAAAACTTCATTTGTTCACTGTTGATATTTCCCTTATTGCTTTCGATGACATAGCCCATTGACTTGTATCCTTTAATGCGCTTTTCAAACATTGATTTTAAAATTGGGACTTGCTCATCAACATAATCAAATACTTTAACTTCCTCCTTATTAAAGTGAATCCTATGTAGACGGCCAACATATTGTTGAAGTGTGCCTTTCCACGATATTGGCATGGCTAAAAATAAGGTATCTAGTCGTGGGTCGTCAAATCCTTCACCAATGTATTTTCCTGTTGCAATTACTAGTCGTTCTTCGTTATCTGATACTTTTTCAAGACGTTCCATTTCTGATTTTTGCTCTTTTTTACTCATTTTACCTGTTAGAACAATTATGTTTTTTGCGAACCCTTTAAATTGTTTTCGAAGATTTTCTAGATGTTCAATTCTCTCTGTCAATATAATAGGGGAACGGCCCTTATCTAATTCATTCAGTACATCATCAAACAATAATTGATTTCGATGTTGGTCATTAGATATTGACTGGTAGACTTCTTTAATATCAGATGAACTGGACTTGAAATTTGTATATCTTGGTATTAATTTATGCATAAACGGTCGAATTTTCGCTTGGTTTTTAGCATCAGTCTTAAAGCGGATTGGCCCACACTGCATAAAGATTATTGGATGAAGCCCATCCTTCCGAATAGGTGTAGCAGTTAGACCGTAAACATATTTTGCTCGAACCTTTTTTAACACTTTTTCAAAACTATAAGCTGAAATATGGTGACATTCGTCAACAATTATCTGTCCATACTGAGTGATAAAAGATTTTAACTCACCTTTAGAATTTAGACTTTGAATGGTTGCTACATCAATCTGTCCTGTGATTATCTTTTTGCCCCCGCCAATTTGCCCTATTTCTTGAAAAGGCTTCTGGAGAAAAATAGATAAACTTTCTACCCATTGTTGAAGGAGTTGCGTCCTATCGACAATGATTAACGTATTTGTTTTCCTTTGTGCAATCAGTGCTGCAGCTGTAACCGTTTTTCCAAAACCTGTTGATGCAGCAAGTGTCCCATTTTCATACTTCATTAATTCTAAGACGGCTTCTTCTTGCTGAGCTGTTAGTTGTCCATTAAAGTTTCCTTGGATGTTTTCACCTTCAAATGATTCACTAACTACTTCAAGTTCAATCGAATGTTCCTTAAATACCTTTTCTACTTCTTCAATACAGCCACGCGGAAGTATTAGGTGATCTGAATCTTCCTCATAGCAACTAATCACTCTTTGCATGCCATAAGTGGATAGCCTTTTGGACTGTGCTTTATAAAATTCAGGATTTTTAAACGTAGCAAGTAAAATTAACTTAGAAAAAATAGAGGAAGGTATCCACTTTTTTCTTATATATAGTCCGTTTTTTATTATTACTTTAATTTTATTCGGAATAGCTGAATTAGACACAGGCTCCATTACATGTGATTGATTCAGTTTATTTAAGACTGAAATAATATCCTGTTTACTAATTTTTTGAATTGATGATAAGTACATCCACTGATCTTCAAAGGGAAGAAAATTTTCATCAACAAATACACTATTGCCTTCATTTTTTGAATGCAGCTGAAGTGGTAGTGCAATCAGGTTTCCGAATCCACCTCTAGGAAGAGTATCCTGATTTGGAAACATTCGATCGAAGGAGTCGATACCAATTTCATGCCGCTTTTCAAGCGTTTTTGTTATAAGCTGAATTCCAAGTTTTCTTGCTAAAGATGCAGAAATTTTTTCCGAAAAAAATATCCATATATGTGCCCCATTACCTGATCTTGAGCGTTCAATATAAGCAGGTAAATTTACCGCCTTACATTCATTTACAAATGCTAAAACGTCTTGTGCCCAATTTCGTTTATCGAAATCGAAAGCAAGGAAAAAACATGTTTCATCTTGAAGAAGCGGGTATATTCCTACAGTTTTTTCTCCGCTTAAATGTCTAAATAGTACTTGATAGGAAATAGGAGAGAGTTGTCTTTGTTTACACTCGGAACATTTAATCAACGGTTTTTGACAAATCGGTTTTTGCCATTCCAAATCACAGGCAGGGGTGTAACCGCTTCGTCCATCTTTAGACTCCCAACGAAAAGCAAATACATCCATCCTGCCTTTAAATAAACTCTTAAAAAGGTTTATTTTTTCTTCGGGTAAGGATCTATTACTAATTATTTTTTCCACAATTGTAGTTCCCACTGTTTCTTCACGCTTGTGCATCATATTTGATAGTAGTTGTTTTAAATATGTATTCTCTTTTTTTAATACCTCTAATTCATTTAACAAATGTTTATATTCCACTTTTAATCCCTCTAAATAGTTTTGTATAATTCAATTGTAATCTAAACTCTATGAAAAATTCAAAGACGATCATAATGGGGGATTATTGTGAAAATCAAGATTACCGATTTGAAAAAACAGTTAAAAAAATATGAACAAAAAGAATTGATTGAACTAATCGTCGAAGTGTTCAGGGCAAACAAAGAGGTACAAAACTACTTATCCAGTAAATTTCTAGGGGACGAAGTAATTGAAGTTCTTTTTCATCAAGTAAAGAAAAAAATTAAGAATGAATTTTTTCCAGAAAGAGGTTTTGGGAAACTACGACTGGCAGAGGCAAAAAAAGAGATAACGGCTTTTAAGAAGGCCACAAATGATGAGAAACGAACAGTTGACCTTATGCTTTTTTATGTGGAAATGGGTGTAGAATTTACCAATTCATATGGGGATATAAATGAAGGATTTTATTCCAGTATGGTGAAAATGTTTGATCAAGTTGCCATGGAATGTGATCGGGATGAAGAACTATACAAAGCATATTCTACTAGATTACTTAGTGTTTTATCCAAGGCAGAGGGAACTGGCTGGTGGTTCCATGAAGCTTTAGAGGAATCATATTATACGATTGAATGGGTTCATGATGAAGATGAAGACGAGGATGAATAGGTTAATGTCTTAAGCCTAATAAACAACATAGTGATATCAACTTTAGTTAGAAGAGTGGAATGAATGATGGTAAAAAGTAAGAACAAATCGAGCAGTACACCTAGACGAAAACGGTATAATCGGAATGCTAGGCTTCAAAATGCGAAGAAATGGTCTGAGCAGTACAATGGGAAAAATATCGCGAAAGGTTATAGTAACTGGTTTGGTGTAGACCTACTGTGTGCAATTAAAGAACTGGAGCTTCTAGGATATAAATTTAAACAATCTTATAAAGAAAAGGTGATTCAATCACTAATCGATAGGCAAAAACAAAAAGAAAAGAGAAAACGCGAAAAAGCACAGGAACAATTTTATGATGATTTTGGTTCATTTGATTTTATTGAAGGTTTTATATCGAATGGTTTTCCATATGGCGTTACCTTTGATGAAATAGATGGAAATGAGGATATACGAGGGCAATTAGAGAGCCCAGGCAAAATGCATACCTATATAGATGATGATGAATTACCATTTTAATTTACTCTAGATAGTTTTAAAGTTTTACAGTAAATATCTTATCTTGGAAAGTTAGTAGATTTTATTACTATAAAAATAAACTTAATAAAATTCGAAAGAAAGGCTGTTTTTATGAAAAAGAAATTAATATATAGTGGAGTTGGAATTTTGTTAGTGTTCCTTTTATTACTTGGAACCTATAAGTTAATGAATTCTAGAACCTTCCAGTTATTTGGTGGACTAACCGACCAGGTGAAGACCAATCAAAAGGTAGTCGCATTGACCTTTGATGATGGACCAACAAAAAATGTAGAAAAAATTCTACCCTTGTTACGACAATACAAGGTAAAAGCGACATTTTTTCTAATCGGTAATGAAATTGAAAAAAATCCTGTAGAAGCTAAAAAAATTGTAAGTGCAGGGCATCAAATTGGAAATCATACTTTTTCCCATCAGCGGATGGTTTTTACATCCCCTTCTAACATCAAGAAGGAAATTGAAAAAACGGATAAACTAATTCGAGAAGCAGGGTATAAAGGTCAAATTGATTTCCGACCTCCAAATGGAAAAAAACTCGTTGGCTTGCCCTATTATTTATATAACAATAATAGAGATACCATCACTTGGAGTCTTGAACCAGATACTTACTACACTTCTGCCACTGACAAAGTGAGTTATGTGAAGAAACATGTAAAACCTGGTTCCATTATCTTGTTACACCCAATGTATGATGATACTGGCGAAGAACTTAATACAATTAAAGGAATATTGCAATCATTATCAAACGAGGGATATAAATTCATTACAGTTAATGAACTATTGAAATTGAAGAAGTAAGAACTCCACAAAATGATTTTGAACTATAATGTCTTTTACATTTAAACTTACAGAAAATGCGCCTAGTTTCATATTTCTACCACCTTTTTATTAAAAATAAGAGTAGTCACCGCTGCTCAGGATCGGGAAATTATATCACCAGCTGGTAGAACTTGTTCAAAATACATATAAAACGTTGAAGCCCAGAGTGATGAAGGGTTGTTATATATAATGTTTAAATTTCCACGTATAAGCCAAAGATAATGCTATCCAAGGAACACTAAGGAAATCACTTTATTTTACATACTTTGGTTCGTGATTTCAGCTACTGGTTTTTGGGCATATAAAGGTGGTTAATATGTGGAATTCTATTGTTTCCTATCTTCCAGACTGGAAAGTTTTTATACAAGCTTTTATCGTGTTTTTCATTCCGTACATGATCTTCAGATTTTTTAATTGGATTCGCAAGGAAGAGTGATGAAAATGCGAGAACGGAAATTAAAGGATAGAAAAAAAGAAAAACAACCTAACAAAATTGAAGATCAACAAGAATCTAAGCCTCAAGGCTCAAATCATCTGTTTACAGATGATTTCACTTTAAACTTAGAATTAGTTAGACAAGAAATCGGTCATAACTGGGATGTGCACTTTCGAGAGTTTAATATTGGGCGTACCGGCATTCGAGCATCCATTATTTTTGTGGATGGATTATCAGATAAAGATCTGATTAATAAACATATTATGACATCATTGATGGTTGATTTCACAACAGAATATAAACAGGAGCTATCCTTTGTGAAGGGAAGCAATTTAACCAAATTTGTAAAAAATCATGTGCTGCCTATTAGTGAAGTAGAAGAGATTGGTTCTATTAAAGAGTTAGTATCAAAAGTATTAACAGGTTCTACCGCGCTTTTAATTGATGGATCATTAGCTGCGCTAATCCTTGGTACAACAAAATTAAAAACAAGGACGATTGAAGAGCCAGTATCAGAGGCATTAGTCAGAGGTCCACGGGTCGGTTTCACTGAATCCTTAAGTGATAATACATCTTTTTTGAGAGGGAATGGTGAAATTGAAAATTTATCGTTAGTAAAATTTCAAGTAGGAAAGCGTTCAAAAAAAGACCTAGTCGTCGCTTACATAAAAGAAATTGTGGATCCGGAATTAGTACAAGAGGTAGAAAAGCGAATTAAGAAAATTGATCTTGATAATGTGCCAGAATCAGGTTATGTAGAGCAGCTTATCGAAGATAATTATCTTAGTCCTTTTCCGCAGGTACAGAGTACAGAGCGTCCTGATCGTGTGATTGCTGCCTTGATGGAAGGTCGGGTATCCATTTTACTAGATGGGACGCCTTTCGCTTTGATCGTTCCGGTTACCTTTAGCATGATGTTACAATCACCTGAAGACTATTATGAAAGGTGGATTCCTGGCACGTTCATCCGTTTACTTCGTTATCTAGCAGCTATTCTGGCTCTTTTTACACCGGCTTTGTATATTGCATTCATCTCATTTCATCCAGGATTGATTCCTACTAAGTTAGCCATTTCCATTATAGGGGCGAGGTCCGGTGTTCCATTTCCTGCACTTATCGAAGCGTTATTTATGGAAATATCGATCGAAATTTTAAGGGAAGCTGGACTCCGGTTACCGAAGCCAATTGGTCCAGCAATGGGAATTGTCGGTGGGTTAATCATTGGTGAAGCGGCTGTACAGGCAGGGATTGTTAGCCCCATTTTGGTGATAGTAGTGGCGTTAACTGCGATCTCATCTTTTGCCAATCCTCAATATAGTGTAGGGATTACATTGCGTATTCTTCGCTTCGTAGCCATGCTTTGTGCTGCCATACTTGGATTATATGGAGTCATTCTATTTTTCCTTTTCATGACAAGCCATTTAGTGAAACTAAAAAGTTTTGGCGTGTCTTATATGAGTCCAGCCGTTCCTTATCGTTTAAGTGAATGGAAAGATTTGATGGTTCGCATGCCCCTTATGATGATGAAACGTCGTCCAAAGATGATGCATACGAAAAATCCTATACGTAAAAGATAACCTATTGTGAAAGGAACATGAAAGGATGATTGTCAGTCCAAAAGATCGAATTACCACGCCACAAGCAGCTGTTATCATCAGCAACTTTATTCTTGGTTCAGGAATCCTCACCCTGCCCAGAACAGCTGCAGAGAAGGTGAATACACCAGATGTATGGTTAAGTGTTATTTTAGGCGGGGTGATCGCGATAATCGCAGGGGTGATCATGGTCAAATTATGCCAACAGTTTCCCCAAAAAACAATTTATCAATACAGCCGTGAAATTGTAGGAAAATGGGTGGGCAGGTTACTTAGTTTACTTATAGTATGTTATTTTCTTTTAACTTCCGGGTTTCAACTCCGTTCAATGGCGGAAGTAATAAGGTATTTTTTGCTGGAAGGTACCCCTATCTGGGCAATTATGATGCCATTTATGTGGGTAGGTCTCTATCTGATCATAGGCGGTATCAACCCGATTGCCCGTCTGTTTGAAATTGTATTACCTATTACGATTTTCCTTTTTTTGCTAGTAGCCTTTATGAGCCTAAAAATATTTGAGATCGATAATTTACGCCCGGTATTGGGGACTGGATTCATCCCTGTGCTAAAAGGAGTAAAGGCGACGACTCTCGCATTTACAGGTCCTGAAGTCCTGCTGGTCCTCATGGCGTATATGCAACAGCCAAACAAAGCAGTAAAAATGGTCCTAGTTGGAATTTCCGTTCCATTGATTTTTTATGGGATAACCGTTGTGATGGTGATCGGAGCGTTATCCGTCGATGAAGTGGTCACGAGAACATGGCCAACACTTGATTTGATACGAAGTTTTGAGGTAACCGGTTTGATCTTTGAACGGTTTGATTCTTTGTTGCTGGTGGTATGGATTATGCAAATGTTTACTACCTTTACCATCAGCTACTACGCAGGTGCTTTAGGGCTGGCTCAACTTTCGAAAAAGAACATTCGTTCATTTATGTATGGTTTACTTCCACTTATTTACGTCATTTCCATCACCCCAAAAAATATCAATGATCTATTTAAACTTGGGGATATGATTAGCAATTGTGCATTGTTTTTATTTGGTTTACTACCACTTCTCCTTCTTATTATCGCGAGATGGAAAGGAAGAAAACAATGAAGTTAAGTCATAACAATATACGATTTCTCTTGGTTTCGCTGTCTGTCCTGTTACTCTTTTCTCTTACAGGCTGTTGGAGCAGTCATGAAATTGAAGAGCTAAGCTTAGGTGTAGGGGTGGCATTCGATATAGGGAAGAAGTCAACCATAGAGAAAAAGATAAACGAACAAGATGAAGGCTATTCCAAAAAAGATCAGATTACTACAACTTATCAACTTATTACCTCACAATTAGCAAGTTCAATGAGTAAAGAAGGGGGATCGCAACAACAATCTTTTGTTAATATCTCTGAAACGGGAGACTCCATCCTTCAAGAGGTTCGTGAATTATCATTAAGAACGGATCTTCCTTTTAATGCCAGTCACATGAAAGTCATTGTAATCGGTGATAAACTTGCACGATCGTATAGTTTAGATCGATTACTTGATCAATATCTTAGGGATAATGATTTTAGACCAAGCTGCCTTATGTTTATTAGTAAAGGGAGAGCTAGCAATACACTAGTATCAAAGGAAGCAGGAGAAGTTCCAGCATTTCGTCTGTTTGGAATGGTAGATAATGCCTATCGAACGACAAGAATTTTGCCTCCTATTTCGATTATTAAATTAGACGGTAAGCTACATTCAGGATCTAGTTTTCTTTTGCAAAATGTGATCTCGGCTAATGGAGATGTGAAATTTGCAGGAGCTGCCGTGATAAAAGGAAAGACAAAAAAACTGCGTGGTTTTTTAAATGAAGAGGAATTGGAGGGTATAACATGGATAACAGGCAAGGGGAAAGGCGGTGTGGTGAAAAGTTTTGATAAACAGACTAGTGGGCTAATCGTATATGAGATAGAGTCTATGAAAAGTAAAATCACCTCTCATGTTAAAGGAAACAATATCTCTTTTGATGTAAACATCGAATCAGAAGGGCGATTATCTGAGAATTGGGTGGTTTCAGGTAACTCTTTTGATAATACATTTCTAAAAAGGGCAGAAGAATCCACCGAAAAAGAAGTAAAACGATTGGTTGATCATACAATTAAAAAAACGCAAAAGGAATATCGAGTAGACGTTGCTGGCTTTGGAAACCGTTTAAGAATTGAGCATCCGAAAGTATGGGAAAAAGTCAAAAAAGATTGGGATCAAACATTCAGTGAGGTTCCAATTTACTACAACGTAAAAATAACAATCAAAGATTATGGAGCGTCAGGTCACAAGTAAGCCTTCTTTTTTTAGGGTACGAAAAAAGAATTATACTTCTTAAAACCCAAGCTTCCAATGTAGTAAGAATTAAAGCAAAAGCAGCCTGGCAACTTATTTTACAGGATGAAGAAATGTTGATTTAGCGAAGAAAGGGTACCTATTTAAAGGGGTATTGAGAAAAAGGCACAACTAGCAAATTTAGCCTAGTTGTGCTTTTTTGCGCGCAAAACTTTCGATTGTCCCCAATAAGAAACGTCCCTACTTATTTTATTATGCAACACTTCTGCTGCTATTTATAATATTTTTCCACGGTCTCGGAACAACTTACTAGAATGGATAGTGCCTATGTTTTTAACCAGTTGATGGAATACAGTTAACATGGTAAGTTTAATCTATATTTAATTCGTTTATTAAACTTACAAAAATACATAAAATGGTTTCAAATAGAAAGGATTTCAAATTCCACCTAAAAAAATCACAAATTATCCTAAAAAAAGAACATTCAAAAACATTCAAAAGATTCATAAAATTAGAGACAAGAAAACGTTTTCAAATGGGGGGAATCAAATGAATGTAATCAAAAAAGTAGGTCTAGTCATCGATACCATTTTTGAAAAATTCACTCTACTATCGTTAATTGCTTTAATTTTTGTCGTCACCCTACAAGTTTTTACCAGGAAATTATTTAATTTTGTTTTCTTTTGGTCAGAGGAAGTTACTCTTTTGTTACTCGCTTGGTTTGCCTTTATGGCCATAGCAGTGGGATTTCGAGAGTATATCCATTTAGGCATTGATTCTTTCACGAATCTATTTCCTAAAAGTTTTAATAAAGTTTTAGATAAAATCATCAGTGCCTCTATTTTTGCTTTCGGATTATATCTGGTAATCCAGGGCTGGGACTTCACGGTATTGATGATGGATTCAACTCTGCCGGCGACAAAATGGCCAAGTAGTATCACTTATGCGGTTATGCCTGT
The DNA here is from genome assembly GCF_018613095.1 of Bacillus sp. ISL-75. NCBI lineage: Bacteria > Bacillati > Bacillota > Bacilli > Caryophanales > Bacillaceae > Bacillus > Bacillus sp. ISL-75. The sequence goes on along the minus strand of NZ_JAGGQX010000053.1, from coordinate 21,505 downwards.
CACGGGTGTGATGATTTGTGTTTATTCGCTTTTACAATTCTTTAACATTAACACCACTCGCCACAAAGAGATAGAGGAGGGCATGTAACTTGGACAGCAACACAATTGGTATCATTATCTTACTATCAAGCTTTGTTATTCTAATCTTACTTCGTTTTCCCATTGCCCTTACGTTGATTGCCTCGTCATTGCTGACGGTTATCTATCTAGGTATACCTCTTCCGGTAGTGGGCCAGCAAATGATTCAAGGGATGAATTCCTTTTCTTTACTTGCGATTCCGTTCTTTATTTTGACCGGACAAATTATGAGTGAGGGCGGCCTTGCGACTCGAATTGTGAATCTGGCAAGTTTAATGGTTGGCAGAATTCGCGGTGGGCTCGCCATGGTTAACAGTGTAGCTGCATTGTTCTTTGGAAATATCTCAGGTTCTGCCGTCGCCGACGTTTCTTCCGTTGGGTCTGTTATGATTCCGATGATGAAAAAGAAGGGATACGAAGCAGACTATGCAGTGGGAGTAACGATTGCATCGGCCATTCAAGGTGTAGTAGTTCCGCCGAGTCATAATCTTGTTTTGTACTCCTTAGCAGCAGGTGGTGTTTCCATCGCCAGTTTATTTATGGCTGGGATTGTTCCTGGATTTATTATGTTAATTTCCTTAATGATCACGGGTTACATTATTGCTAGAAAACGAGGCTACCAAAAAGCGGACCCTGTTCCAAAGTCAGAAATTGGCGGGATCCTTCTACATGGACTTTTATCCTTAAGCCCAGCAGTCATTATTTTGGGCGGGATTATGAGTGGCTGGTTTACAGCAACGGAATCTGGGGCATTAGCTTGTTTGTATTCTTTTATTCTAGCGTTTGTTGTCTATAGGGAAGCAAAATTTTCGAATGTATGGAAAATATTAACCCGGACGATGAGAACTGTTTCGATGGTATTTTTCTTAATAGCAGCATCAGCTTCGTTTGGCTGGATATTAGCTTACCTGAAAATTCCGTCAATGGTAACGAACTTATTTTTAAGTATTTCTGATAACCCGATTATTATTCTATTGATTATTAATATTTTGTTACTTCTCCTTGGAGCACCAATGGACATGGCACCAATGATTTTAATTATGACACCTATTCTCCTTCCAGTTGTAACCAGCTTTGGAATGGATCCGGTGCACTTCGGAATTGTCCTGATTTTAAATGCTGGGATTGGCCTTTTAACGCCGCCGGTAGGAACCGTTTTGTTCGTCGGATGTGCGATAGGAAAGGTCTCGATACAACAAGGGACAAAAGCAATGATGCCATTTTTCTACGCTTTACTAGTTGTTCTGTTGGTTATTACCTATATTCCTGAGGTTGTCCTGTGGCTTCCTAATATGTTAGTCAAGTAACCGAAGGAAAGGTGAAAATAAAATAATAAAATTTTTTAAGGGAGGGTTACAAGAATGAAGAAAAAAAAGATTACAGGAATTCTAGCAGCAACGCTTTTAATGGGTAGCATCCTAGCTGCCTGTGGGAAAGAAGCAACGACGGGTACAAAAGATGGGGGTTCGAAAGCTGAGGAACCTAAATATACGTTCCGGTTGGCAGATAATCAGCCGCCAGATTATCCAACTGTTGTTGGAGACAAAAAGTTTGCCGAATTGGTTGATGAAAGAACAAATGGCCGAATTAAAATTGAGGTATTTCCATCTGCCCAATTAGGGGATGAAAAATCCGTGTTGGAACAGGTTCAGCTTGGAGCCATTGAGTTCACAAGAATCAATTCCAGTCCGCTTGCCGAGTTCAATGATCAGTTCACTGCATTAGGACTCCCATATGTATTCGAAGGCGAAGAACACTTATGGAATTTTCTTAACGGTGAAATGGGAACAAAATTGTTAGATGGTTTAGAGCAGTCAAAAATGAAAGGGCTTGCTTATTATGATTCAGGGTCACGTAGTTTTTATTCTACTAAACCACTAAAAGGTGTAAAGGACTTAAAAGGGCAAAAAATCCGTGTGCAGCAGAGTAAAATCAATATTGATTTCATGGAAGCACTTGGGGCAAGTGCGACGCCAATGCCATATGGCGAGGTATTCAGCGCGCTGCAAACAGGAATCATTGATGGTGCAGAAAATAACATCCCAAGCTTAGACTCTTCTAACCATTATCAAGAAGCGAAAAACTTTATTTTAGACCATCATCAACGGATCCCTGAAGTCCTGCTTATTAGTAAAGCAGCATGGGATAAGCTTTCAGAAAAGGATCAAAAAATTGTGAAACAAGCAGCACTTGATTCCGTTCAAGCGCAAAGAGAAGAATGGGATAAGTGGGAAGAGCGTTCTACTAAGAAACTGAAAGAGGCAGGAGTTACCTTCACTGAGGTTGATGATATTACACCTTGGAAAGACGCTGTTAAATCCATGGTTGATAAATATTCAAAAGATTATAAAGAGGTAATGGATGCCATTGAAAAAGCACGTCCATAATCGATAGCAGGCAGTAAGCCTAGTTGGTGAATATATCCATTTACCAGCTAGGTCTTTTCTGTTTAAAAAATCACTAATAGACAGGAATGAATAACAACAATGATGAAGTGGTGGAGAAAAATCGCAGAATTCCTAGAACGATACATCCTCTTAAAAAATCAATCACTGATGATAAAGCTCTGCGTTTTCTCCAGTTTTCTAGTTATTTTTCCAGTCATTTCAGTTGGAGTTATTTCATACAATCGTTCATCGGTTGAACTTGAAAATGTACTTAGACAATCGAGCAGCCAAGTAATTGATCAAGTAGAGTCACATATCGAATATTATTTACAAGATTTTGAGATTACCAGCCTAAAAATTATCAACTCTCCTGAATTATCGAGCCTTTTGAAATTGAAAGCGTCAGAAAATAGAGATCAATTTATTGAACCAACTCGTAACACCCTTAAAGAAGCAGAATACTCAAGAGCAGATATAACTAATATCACTATACTACTTAATAACAATCAGGTAATTGATACTCTTGGAAATAGAAATTTCTATCCTGCTACGAAAATGAAAGAGGAATATTGGTATTCATCTGTCCCACTTAATGGGATGAGTATGTTAGTTATGAGAAAGTTAAAATTAGAAAATAAGGAACAGCCTGTCATTTCACTCGTAAGGAGACTATATAATCCCCAGACGCTCTTACCTGTAGGCATGCTTATTATTGATATCAATTTCAGAAGAATTGAAGAAATCTCTAACAAGGTAACCATCAGTAAAAATGGCTATTTTTCCATTTTAGATGCGAACGGGCATTATATTTACCATCCTGACTTCTCAAAACTCGGGAAAAGGGTTGAATTCAAACAACTTTCAAACCTGAAAACAGAAGGAAGCAGCACGGAAATTTTAGAAAATGAACGGAGAGATTTTATTACCTATACTTTCTCTCGAAACCTCGGCTGGAGGTTTTTATCGGCAGTCCCATACCGAGATTTAACGGGGGGAATCGTTCAAATTGAAAAAGCCATATCCTTAACCATTCTTGTCTCTTTGATTATTGCCTATTTGATCGGGTTCGGATTCGCCACAAGCATCATTCGGCCCATCCGTCGTTTGCAACATTTTATGAAGGAAGTTGAAATTGGAAAATTAGATGGCAGAGTTCGAGTGGATTCAAATGATGAAATCGGACAATTGACTGCTGGTTTTAATAATACCGTTGAGAAACTATCCAACCTACTTGAAGAAGTATATGTCTCTAAGTTAAAGGAAGCAGAAATGTCACTTAAACAAAAAGAAGTCGAATTAAAAATGCTGCAATCACAAATGAATCCCCACTTTTTATACAATTCTCTTGAAACCATTAGGGGTATGGCATTGGAAGAAAATCAGGAAAATATTGCAACCATGTCTTTATCACTTGGAAAACTACTTCGGTATAATCTTAATAATCATTCATCTACCGTGAGTTTTAGAGAAGAAGTGAATTTTTGTGAAATGTATCTGCAGATTCAAAAGTTTCGCTTTGAGGACCGTTTTGAGTACATGTTTGATATTCCTCAATGGGTAATGGAATTGGAAATGGTGAAATTTTCCCTCCAGCCATTGGTTGAGAATTGTTTTGTTCATGGTTATGGTCCTAATACTAGAAAATTAAAAATTGTGATATCAGCTTTCCGTCATTCTGAGTCTTCCTTTGTTATTCGCATTTCCGATACTGGTGAAGGAATAAAGGATCATATTTTAGAAGAAATCAAGAAAAGAATGGACTTAAAAACGTCCACTAGTGATGGGAAAAATATAGGAATCGTAAATGTTCATCAAAGAATTCATTATTTGTTTGGACCCGAGTATGGAATAACCATTCAAAGTGAACAGGGTTCAGGGACTAAGGTATTAATCCATTTACCCATACTAGATCATCATGTGGAGGAGGAGAGAGTATGAAGAAAAATATCTTGTTGGTTGATGATGAGAGATGGGTTCGAACAGCTCTTAAGTGGACGATAAACAAGTTGAAGCTTCCTTTGCAAGTGGTCCACGAATGTGAAAACGGGTTAGAAGCACTCGACTGGATTAAGCATAATGATGCAGATCTAGTGTTAACGGATATTCGAATGCCGATAATGGACGGGCTTTCGTTAGTAAAAGAATTGAGTCATTTGAAGAAGAAACAGGATGTCATTGTGATCAGTGTTCATGACGAGTTTCAATTTGTTCAACAAGCCATTCGAACCGGTGTAACCGATTACCTTCTAAAACCAGTAGAGGAAGCCGAGTTAAAAGGGTGTCTTGAAAAGTGGCTAGAAATGAAATCAAAAGAAGAGACAAAAAGGAATACTCCAAAAAATGGGGATGAAAATCTTCCTTCCTCAACGATTGAAAAGGTTTTGCAGTATTTAGAGAAAACACCATTAGACCAAATTACACTGAAGGATGCGGCAGGGTCAGTCCATATGAATCCTAGTTATCTTAGTCAATTATTCAAACAACAGCTGAACAAAAAGTTTGTCGATTATATTACCGAGCTGCGAATTGAGGAAAGCAAACGTTTGTTACTAAATACAAGCTTACGATTAGCTGAGATTGCTGAGAGAGTGGGATACTCGGATTTAGCCTATTTTAGTAACAACTTTAAGAGACTTACAAGCTTTTCACCATCAGAGTTTCGAAAATCAGCGCTTGTAAAGGTACCGGAAAAAACTCCATAAAGGTCGACGAGCCAAGAATCTAGTTTTTGGCTTCTTTTTTTTGATTGATTTAAGTTTGCGTTTAATTTATATCAATTTTGCGATCTTATCTGGTCCAAAGCTAGGACTTTGGCTATGGGTATATATATCTGAATATTTCAAATCTTAAAAAAACACAAATTCACCTAAAAATATTCTCTATTATTGTTTACCTTCTAAATTATACAATTATTTCGATTGAAAGCGTTTTCTCTTGAAGGAGTGATAGGAATGTCATGAAACGTTTAAGATTTAACTAGTTTTACTCTTTTTTGTAAGTATTTTAATAGGAAAACGGGGGAGAAATAGAATGAAACTATTTTCAAAAAAAGCATCAACATTAACGATTGCTGCATTGATGTTATCATCGCTTGCTATTCCATATGCAAGCGCGGAACCGGGAAAATCGAATGGCAATAAGCAAAATGCACCTGCCATTGAAGCGAGGACCAAAAACATCCTTGTACAGGGTGAGAAGCAATTTAAGGACCTTAATAATAACAGTAGACTCGACCCCTATGAAAACTGGCAGGTACCTACTGACGTACGTGTAAAGGATCTAGTGAAAAAGATGACGCTTGAGGAAAAAGCAGGAATGATGCTTATTACTGAATTCCCGCAATTTAAAGATAACAAACTAGTCCTGCCGAATAAATTAATAAATCAAAACACACGATATTATATTTTTCGGCAAACTCCAACGACAGATGTCATCGCAGACTATAATAATCAGCTACAGGAAGTAGCTGAGCGATCAAGGTTAGGGATCCCAATTGTTATTACTTCAAACCCGAGGAATCATGCCTCAACAGATTATACGAATAATAGTGAGGGGGCAGGCCTCCATTCTTTTTGGCCAGGTCCTTTAGGTTTAGCGGCAACACGCGATTCCAGTCTTGTGAAAGACTTTGCGGAAACGGCCGCAAAGGAATGGCGAGCATCGGGTATTCGTAAAGTTTACGGGTATACAGCCGATATTGCTACTGACCCTCTTTGGGCAAGGATTGAAGATACATTTGGAGAGCAGCCAGAACTAGCTTCTGACATGATTTATAACGTAATCAAAGGTTTTCAAGGAGATGAGCTTGGTAAAGACAGTGTGGCTATCACTGTGAAGCATTTCCCAGGTGGTGGAGCACGTGATAACGGCTTAGATCCTCATTTTGTGGAGGGGAAATTCAATCCGTATCCAACTGAAGGCAGCTTGCTTGAATATCATATTCCGACCTTTAAGGCAGCAATTGCAGCTGGAGTATCGTCGGTCATGCCATATTACGCATTTCCAAGCAATACGAGTGCTGACCAAGGTTTGCCATGGTATAGTGAAAATCAGCAATTTGAAGAAGTTGGCTTTGCTTTAAACAAAGCGCTCATCACTGACCTCTTACGTGGAGAGCTTGGTTTCAAAGGATATGTCAACTCCGATACGGGTGCTATTGGTAATAATGCCTGGGGTGCTGAAGGATTAACACCAGAACAAAAATTTGCGAAAGCAATCGATGCCGGGACAAATATCATTTCTGGCGCATCCGATCCGACGCCAATTATTAATGCAGTGAAAAATGGATTGCTTGCAGAAGAAAAAGTAGATGAATCGGTCACTTTTTTACTAACAGAGATGATGAAATTAGGCCTTTTCGAAAACCCTTATGTCGATGGTCAAAATGCGCTTGATGTAGTCAATAATCCTGAATCACAGAAAAAAGCGGATGAAGCACACCGGAAGTCATTGGTTCTATTACGCAATGACAATATCGATGGTAAAAATGTATTACCATTGGGTGATAGTGAAATAAAGGATGTCAAACTATATATTGAGATGTTCCCAGGTGGAGATGATGCAGCGGCCACCAAGAAATTAAAAGAAACTATTAAAAAATATGATACTTCTATCACCGTAACGGATAATCTTGAGGAAGCAACACATGCGTTTGTTTGGGTCCGACCTGTTCAATCGAATTGGGATAATAATCCACGGATAAACATTGGCCCTGAAACAGGAATTACTAATGTTGATAGAATTATTGAGATTCAGAAAAAAGTTCCGACGATTACTGCGATTAACTTCACTAACCCATGGTTGATTGATCAAATTGAGCCTAATGCTGCAGCAGTAATCAGCACGTTTGGCGTAAAGGCGGAGGCAATCGTAGACGTTATTCGTGGAAAATACAATCCGACAGGGAAACTTCCATTCACCATACCTGCTAACAAAAAAGCAGTAGACAACGAGGTTGGAGATATTCCAGGCTATGTAGAGGATCCTTCCTATGTCTATAAAAATAAAAATGGGGATTCTTACGGATTTGACTTTGGATTAACATATAAATAAGAGTTGAAGGCACATGAATACATTAAATAGTAATGGAAAAGTGTCTGTTTACTATGGCCTCTGTATTTCTATAAAATTATAATAATTAATTAAATTCAGAAAATTCATTTGACATCATTCTTTGAATAGACTAGGATTAAATTAAATTCATAATTGCGGATGAGTATTGTGGGAGAGACTAAACGCATTGTTTAGCACCGAAGGAGCAAGTCCCAAAAATTGGGCTCAATCTCTCAGGTAAAAGGACCACAATAGGACGCGTCTCTGGAGAGCGCCATGTGCCACCAAAGGAGTTATACTCTCAGGTAAAAGGACAGAGGAAAATGGGGAACGCCTATTTTTCTCTGTCCTTTTTTTGTGGAGAAAAATAGTAATAAACATAAAAAGGAGGAGTTAAACACAAAACTAATAATGGGAGAGTCGTAACGATCCTAAAAAAGATTTAGGGCCTAAAATTTTACCATATTGTGGTGTGAAAGCATGATTGGTAAAGGAATCCTGTATTTACAGGAGTGGCTGTTACGCATCATGATTGTCCTGTTGATTATTTACTTTTTAGAAAATGTAAGCGCTTATTCATGCCGAATTGACTAAAAAAATATTAAATTTTCATTAGAATAAATTTGCAATTATTGATTTTACATATTATTTAAAGCCATCAAAAAATTGCAAACATCCTTGAAAAGTAGAGAGAGGGAATTCATATGCAGGAACAAACATTGTCAAGAGGTTTAAAAAACAGGCACGTTCAACTTATCGCTATTGGCGGGGCTATCGGAACAGGATTATTTCTTGGAGCAGGTAAATCTATTCATTTAGCAGGTCCATCGATTTTATTTGCTTACTTGATTACAGGGGTAATTTGCTTTTTAATCATGCGCGCCCTGGGAGAACTGCTTTTATCCAATTTGAAATATCATTCTTTTGTTGACTTTGTAAGAGACTATTTAGGTAATATGGCAGCATTTATCACAGGCTGGACCTACTGGTTTTGCTGGATTTCAATTGCAATGGCCGATTTAACAGCTGTTGGTCTCTATACTCAGTTTTGGTTTCCAAGTGTACCACAGTGGATGCCAGGATTAATTGCACTTGTCGTTTTGCTCGTTATGAACCTTGCAACCGTAAAGCTTTTTGGCGAAATGGAATTCTGGTTCGCATTAATTAAAGTCATTGCGATACTTGGATTAATTGTTATCGGAATTTTCATGATTATTAAAGGCTTTTCCACAAATTCAGGCGCATCCAGTTTCACGAATCTATGGAGCCACGGCGGCATGTTCCCAAATGGCATAAATGGCTTTATCCTCTCATTCCAGATGGTCGTGTTTGCTTTTGTTGGCATTGAACTTGTAGGACTTACTGCAGGTGAAACAGAAGACCCGGAGAGAGTTATCCCAAAAGCAATCAATAATATTCCTATTCGGGTATTAATTTTCTACATTGGCGCCCTTATTGTCATTATGAGTATTTATCCGTGGAACGCCATCAATCCAGCGAAAAGCCCATTCGTTCAAGTATTCGTGGCGGTTGGTATCGCTGCAGCTGCTGGTATCGTCAATTTTGTCGTTCTAACATCTGCAGCTTCGGCATGTAACAGCGCCATTTTCAGTACAAGCCGGATGGTATACTCACTTGCCAAAGATAAAAATGCACCTGTACCATTTGCAAAACTTACTTCTCGTCAAGTACCTTCCAATGCATTGTTCTTTTCTACTGTTGTCATTTTAATTGCCGTTGTGTTGAACTATGTAATGCCAGAAGGAGTATTTACGCTGATTACAAGTATTTCTACAGTATGTTTCATCTTTGTTTGGGGAATTACTGTCGTCAGCCATTTGAAATACCGCAAAACCAGACCAGATCTTGCGAAAGTGAACAAATTTAAATTGCCGCTTTATCCATTTTCCAATTACTTAATCCTTGCCTTCCTAGCGTTCGTGCTTGTCGTACTTGCACTTGCGGAAGACACTCGTGTTGCCTTGTTCGTAACACCTGTCTGGTTTATCATGCTGATTGCGATTTATAAGATGTTGATAAAGAAGGCGGATAATGCGGATCAGGAGAATTATGCCGATCAGGAGAATCAACAAAAAGTGGCGGAAAATTAAGGGGCAACCCAAAAATATAATTTTTATTAATAAATCATGTTTCCGCTTTCAAAAAAGCTTGACTTAGATTCAATTAACTATTATTCTGAAAATAATAAAAATAAATAAGCGGAAGATGGTTGTGGGAGAGTGCAAGTTTACACGCCACCGAAGGAGCAAGTTCCAAAAAGACCCTTGGAACAAATCTCTCAGGTAGATGGAACCACAATTGGACGCAACTCTGGAGAGCGCAGATAAAGTATTTGCCACCAAAGGGGAAGGTTCTTAATCGAACTTAAACTCTCAGGTAAAAGGACAGAGAAGGGTAGAAGTAAGCCATGTGCTACCCTTTTCTGTCCTTTTTTGCGTGCAAAAAAGTATGGTTTCGCTTCAGATTTTATCTTTAGAATGAACAGATAAAATCCGAGGTTAAACACAGATAGAGGTAGTTAAAACAACGAATCAAGGGGGAATCGGGATGAGTTTACAACAAAATGATTCAACTATTTTTGAAGCAATTCGGAAAGAGCAGCATCGTCAGCATCAAACATTGGAGTTGATCGCATCTGAAAACTTCGTAAGCCAAGATGTTTTAGAAGCAATGGGAAGTGTGATGACGAATAAATATGCAGAAGGCTATCCAGGGAAGCGTTACTATGGCGGATGTGAATTTGTCGATGTGGCAGAACAAATAGCGATTGACCGCCTAACTCAGCTGTTTGGTGCTAAATATGCCAATGTTCAGCCTCACTCAGGTGCACAAGCAAATTTTGCTGTATTTTTCGCACTGCTTCAACCTGGTGATAAAGTGATGGGGATGAACCTCTCACATGGCGGACACTTAACGCACGGAAGTCCTGTTAGTGTTTCAGGAAAATGGTTTGAGGTAGTGTCCTATGGTGTGAGAGAAGATACTCAATTGATTGATTATGATGAACTGGAAGCGATCGCGAAAAAAGAAAAACCGAAATTGATCATTGCAGGTACAAGTGCTTACACTAGAACGATTGATTTTGCACGGTTTAGACAAATTGCTGATCAAGTTGGCGCAAAATTCATGGTAGATATGGCGCATATTGCGGGACTTGTTGCAGCTGGTCTTCATCCATCGCCGGTTCCATACGCAGATGTTGTAACGAGCACTACGCATAAGACGCTCCGAGGACCGCGCGGCGGCATTATTTTAACAAATGATGAAGATATGATAAAAGCCATTAATAAATCGGTGTTCCCAGGGATTCAAGGCGGCCCGCTAATGCATATTATTGCAGCTAAGGCAGTTGCATTCAATGAAGCATTGCAGCCAAGCTTTAAGGAATATGCAAAACAAATCATTCTAAATGCCGACACACTAGGCAAAACATTAAAAAATGAAGGTGCAGCCCTTGTTTCTGGTGGAACGGATAATCATATCGTCCTTTTAGATTTACGTCCGTGGAATTTAACTGGAAAAGAAGCAGAAAAATTATTAGAAGAAGCGGGCATTACTGTAAATAAAAATACGATTCCATTTGATCCAGAAAAGCCGTTTGTTACGAGCGGTATTCGCATGGGAACAGCGGCTTTAACGACACGAGGGATGAAACAGGATGAAATGGTGAAAATCGGGGAAGTAATTGCAGCTGTTTTGAAGAGCAAAGGGGACAAAGTTGTTCTTGAGAAAGCAAAAGAAACAACCAAAGCAATTTGTGGAGCCTATCCGTTATTTCAACAGGCAGTCACAGTATAAGAAAGGGGTATGAGGATGGAATTTCAGAGTTGTTTTGACATTATTGGGCCGATTATGGTGGGACCGTCGAGTTCTCATACAGCAGGTGTCGTATCTATCGGGAAATTTATTTATGAACTGTTAGGAGATTGTCCACAAGAGGTCAAGATTGTATTTTATGATTCCTTTGCTGAAACCTATCAAGGACATGGAACAGATAAAGCACTTCTTGGCGGATTGCTTGGGATGGATACCGATGATACACGCATTAAACATTCATTGGAGTGGGCAAAAGAGGTTGGCATGCAGTACCATTTCGAATTTGAAGATATCTGTGACTACTATGACCACCCAAATACAACAATCGTGACAGTGAAACACGGTGATCGTGTTGTAAAGGTTGGCGGTGCATCACTTGGTGGAGGCTTATCAAAAATCTTTATGATTAACGAGAAGATGGTAGATATTCGTTTAAGCGCAGGCGATGACTTTACAGTCCTTGCTAGTTCTTATCAACCAAGAGGGAAAGTACTTATGGAGGCAATTTAATGAAGATACAGTCCATGAAAGAGCTGATTGAAGCTTGTGAAAGAGAACAAAAAACCATTGGTGAAATCATGTTGATGATGGAAACAGAAAAATCAGGAAGAGACCAAGAAACCATTATTAGCATGATGGAAGAGCGATTGATCAAAATGAAAGAAGCCGTTGATAGCGGTATAAAAGATGCCTCAACCGCACCGAGTGGAATTTCTGGCGGGGATGCCGTGAAAATGTATGATTACGTACATCAAGGTAAATCTCTGTCAGGTAGTTATGTAAGCAATGCAATGAGCTTTTCATTGGCAACTTCTGAAAGCAATGCACGGATGGGGGTTATTGTAGCCACTCCAACTGCTGGGGCAGCCGGTATTTTGCCTGGTGTATTGTTTTCGCTTCATAAAAATGATGGCACACCCTATAAAGATTTAGTCATGGGATTGTTCACAGCAAGTATGCTCGGGTTTGTCATTGCGAACCGTTCTTTCATTTCGGGGGCGGCTGGAGGCTGCCAAGCAGAGGTAGGATCCGCAACAGCCATGGCCGCAGGAACAATCGTTGAGTTAAAAGGGGGCACGCCACAGCAAGCAGTGAATGCGACGGCCATTGCCATGAAGTCACTCTTGGGTTTAGTTTGTGATCCAGTCGCGGGTCTTGTTGAGGTGCCTTGCATAAAGCGAAATGTGATTGGAACCTCTATCGCATTTTCAGCGGCTGATATGTCTCTTGCTGGGATTGAAAGCCGCATTCCTTGTGATGAAGTGATTGAAGCGATGTATAGGGTTGGAAAAGATATGCCTAGGACACTTCGGGAAACAGCGCTTGGAGGTCTAGCAATAACAGAAACAGGTAAACAGGTTAAGGAACGACTATTTTGTCGGAAATCTTAGGTAGGGGGTCTATCAATGGGAACAGCAACAGTATTAAAGCAAACACCGCTTTTTGATATTTATGGAAAATCAGGTGCGAAGGTCATTGATTTTGGAGGCTGGGCATTGCCAGTACAGTTTTCCAGCATTTTAGATGAGCATGAGGCGGTTCGATCAAAAGCAGGTCTTTTTGATGTCTCACATATGGGTGAAGTGCTTGTTGAAGGCAAAGATGCAGAGAGTTACATTAACTACCTTGTCACTAACGATGTAACTAAGCTTTGTATCGATCAAGCGCAGTATACAGCAATGTGCTATCCAGACGGCGGGACAGTCGATGATTTATTAGTGTACAAATTAGCGGATGAAAAATATTTACTCGTCATTAATGCCTCAAACATTGAGAAAGATTATGAATGGATGAAGCAGCATGTAAAAGGAGATGTGACGCTCCAAAATATTTCGCAGAAAGTAGCTCAGCTTGCCATCCAAGGTCCAAAGGCTGAAGGTATTTTACAAAAGTTAACGGAAACAGATCTATCAGAGATTGGCTCATTTAAATTTGCTCAACATGTCAACCTGGACGGGATTACAGATGTGCTCGTATCACGTACAGGTTATACAGGAGAAGATGGTTTTGAGCTTTATTTAGCCGCTGAACAAGTTGAAGCACTTTGGGTAAAGCTTTTAGAAGTAGGAAGTGAGGATGGCTTAAAACCATGCGGCCTCGGTGCACGTGACACGCTTCGTTTAGAAGCACGTCTTGCACTCTATGGTCAAGAGTTATTAAGTGATATTAGTCCACTTGAAGCTGGAATCGGCTTTGCCGTAAAAACGAAAAAAGAAAGTGATTTTATCGGTAAATCCGCACTATTAGCACAAAAAGCAGCCGGATTAAAACGAAGATTAGTAGGAATTGAGGTAACGGGCCGGGGGATTCCACGCCACGGTTATCAAGTAGTTTCGGAAGGTGGAGAGGCAATTGGTGTTGTTACATCAGGAACCCAATCACCATCTTTAAAGAAAAGCCTAGGCCTTGCACTAATATCCGCAGAACATGCAGAAGTGGGAACACCATTAAAAGTGGTCATCCGTAATAAGCAGATTGAGGCGGTTGTTGTTAAAACACCGTTCTATAAAAAGGGTTAATAGAGTGATAGAGTTCTCTGGTTAACTTGCATAAAGATGATAGGCAGGCCGACTGTTACGTAAACTTACATGAAATCAAGACCTAAATGATCAAACTTGAATTTACAATCGGAAGGAAGAGAAATAATGACAAAAGCGACAGCAACTTTACTATATAGCAAAGAACATGAGTGGGTATTACAATTAGACGGAAATCGAGTACGTATTGGAATCTCTGATTTTGCACAAAAGCAATTAGGAGATATTGTCTTTGTTGAAACCTTAGAAGTGGATGATGAAGTAAAAGCGAATGAATCAATGGGTACCATCGAATCAGTAAAAGCAGTTTCTGACCTATACTCTCCTGTATCAGGTACGGTTGTTACTGTAAACGAAGAGTTAGGAGATGCTCCTGAGACGATTAACGAACATCCATTTGAAGCAGGTTGGTTAGTAGAAGTGGAAATGTCCAATCCTGAAGAATTGGAATCACTTTTAAATGAAGATGCGTACCAAGCATTTATTAATGAAGGAGAGGAATAAAATGACTTCTACTTATCGATACCTCCCTGATACGAAACAAGATCAAGAGGAAATGCTCGCTTTTTTAAATATTTCTTCGATAGATGAGTTATTTGAAGATATTCCAGCTGAAATTCAACTAAACGGTGAGCTGCCAATTCCAGCGGCAGTGACTGAGCCGCTCCTTTTGAAAAAAATGAATCAACTGGCTTCCAAAAATAAAAATGCTAATCATTACCCAACCTTTCTTGGTGCAGGAACGTATGATCACTATATTCCAAGTGTGGTCAATCATATGATTTCACGGTCCGAATTTTACACAGCCTATACACCATACCAACCGGAAATCAGCCAAGGTGAATTACAGGCGATTTTTGAATTCCAAACCATGGTTTGTGAACTGACAGGAATGGATGTGGCCAATTCTTCGATGTACGATGGCTTTACATCGCTTGCGGAAGCTGCATCACTTGCTGTTGCATCAACACGACGTTCCAAAGTACTTGTGTCAAAGGCAGTTCATCCTGAATCACGTGCCATCTTAAATACGGTAGCAGATGGCCAAGGTTATATCGTTGAAGACGTCAATCTTACTGATGATGAGACAAGCTTAGTGAAGCTGCAAGGACAAATTGATAAAAACACTGCTGCTGTTATTGTTCAATACCCTAACTTTTTCGGTTCCATTGAGGATCTAGCAGAAATTAAGAATATCGCGGATACAAAAGGAGCGCTTTTAATTGTAAGCGCCAATCCATTGGCACTGGGGCTCTTGCAGGCTCCTGGTAAACTTGGAGCAGACATTGTGATTGGGGATATGCAGCCATTAGGAATTCCGATGTCCTTCGGCGGCCCACATTGCGGTTATTTTACAGTAAGTAAGAAATTCATGCGAAAAATCCCAGGACGAATTGTCGGGCAAACGAAAGATGAAAAAGGGCAACGTGGATTTGTATTAACCCTGCAAGCACGCGAACAACATATTCGCCGTGATAAAGCATCATCTAATATTTGTTCAAACCAAGCATTAAATGCACTTGCTTCTGCGGTTTGCATGAGTGCACTTGGAAAGCAAGGAATACGTCATATGGCCCAATTAAACTTTGAAAAAGCCGATTACATGGCAAAATCTCTAAATAAAAAAGGCTTTGCCATTATGAATAAAGCGCCATTCTTTAATGAATTTGTTGTCAAGCTTCCACGACCGGTAAAGGAAGTCAACGCTAAACTTCTTGAGGCAGGTATCATCGGTGGGTTTGATTTAGGAACGGATTACGGTTTAGAAAATCAAATGCTGCTAGCAGTAACAGAGCAGAGGACAAAAGAAGAGATTGACCAATTTATCGAGATATTGGAGGCAGTTGTAAATGGTTGAATATAATGACCTAATTTTTGAAATCAGTCGTCAAGGACGTGTTGGATCAAGTCTTCCGGAAAGTGACGTTGATCCTGTTGATCTAAATGATAAACTTCCCAAGCATTTGATTCGTGACCTGCCAGCAGAACTCCCGGAAGTATCAGAGTTGCAGCTTGTTCGCCATTACACAGCGCTTTCGAATAAAAACCATGGGATCGATAATGGCTTCTATCCACTTGGTTCTTGTACGATGAAGTACAATCCGAAAATTAATGAAGATGTAGCACGTTTGGAAGGGTTTAGCCGCATTCATCCATACCAGCCTACTGAAACAGTACAAGGCGCACTAGAGGTCTTATATGAATTACAGGAAGAGTTAGCTGTCATCACAGGAATGGATGCAGTGACTTTACAGCCTTCAGCAGGAGCACAGGGTGAATGGACAGGGTTAATGATGGTCAAAGCCTACCATAAGCAAAAAGGAGAGGTAAGAACGAAAGTTCTTGTACCAGACTCTGCACACGGAACAAACCCTGCAAGTGCATCGGTTGCCGGTTTTGAAACCATAACGATTCCATCCAATGAGCATGGGTTAGTCGACTTAGAAGAATTAAAGAAGCATGTAAATGATAATACAGCAGCACTGATGCTAACAAATCCAAATACTCTCGGCCTGTTTGAAAAAGAAATCGTAGAAATCGCTAAGGTTGTTCACGAAGCAGGCGGCTTATTATACTATGATGGAGCTAATGCGAATGCCATCTTAGGGAAATCTACTCCGGGTCAAATGGGCTTTGACATCGTGCACTTAAATCTTCATAAAACATTTACTACACCTCATGGCGGCGGCGGCCCAGGTGCAGGTCCAGTCGGTGTGAAAGAGAAACTGATTCCGTTTTTACCAGTACCGCGTGTTGAGAAAGTGAATGAGGTATATGTGCTAGATTCTAACCAACCGCTATCGATCGGTCGAGTGAAAGGATATTATGGAAACTTCGGTATTCTATTACGTGCGTACACCTATATTCGCACAATGGGACCTGAGGGGTTACGTCAAGTGTCGGAAAGTGCAGTACTACATGCGAATTATCTGCGCAAAAAACTCGAGCCGTATTTTGAGGCACCGTATTCACAAATTTGTAAGCATGAATTTGTGTTATCTGGATCAAGACAGAAAAAACTTGGTGTAAGAACACTTGATATGGCCAAACGTCTGCTTGATTTTGGCTACCATCCACCTACCATCTACTTCCCGTTAAATGTTGAGGAATGTTTGATGATTGAACCGACAGAAACTGAGTCAAAAGAAACACTGGATGCTTTTGCGGATGTCATGATTCAAATTGCAAAAGAAGTTGAAGAAAATCCAGGTGTCGTATTAGATGCACCACATACTACGGTTATTGGCCGCTTGGATGAAGTACAGGCAGCTAGAACACCAATCTTGCGTTTTACAAAAGAAGAAGCAGTAAAAAGAGAAACCGTAATGTCATAAACGAATGGGTAAACATGAACCACTGAGAATGAAGATAAAGAGAAAATAAATTTTCTCACGATGTCATTCTTGGTGGTTTAAAATATACCGAAAACTTCATGACTGTTCATAGGAGTGGAAGAGATGTCTATTGATCATGTTCGCAAACCAGAATGGCTAAAAATAAAATTAAATACGAATGAACAATATACTGGCATAAAAAAAATGATGCGTGAAAAAAAGCTACATACGGTCTGTGAAGAAGCGAAATGCCCAAACATTCATGAATGCTGGGCTGAACGTAAAACTGCAACCTTTATGATTTTAGGAAGTGTATGCACGCGTGCCTGCCGATTCTGTGCGGTTCAAACAGGGCTTCCGACAGAGCTTGATTGGGAAGAGCCAGAACGTGTTGCAGGATCAGTGGAGCAGATGGGCTTAAAGCATGTCGTGATTACAGCCGTTGCTCGTGATGATTTAAAAGATGGTGGAGCTGGAGTGTTTGCAGAAACAGTACGGGCAGTAAGACGCCGCAATCCATTCTGCAGCATTGAAGTTCTCCCGTCCGATATGAAGGGTGAATATGACAACTTAAAAACATTAATGGATGCGAGGCCAGACATTTTAAATCACAATATTGAGACAGTGAAACGTTTATCACCAAGAATTCGTTCCCGGGCAACATACGAACGTTCCCTTGAGTTTTTGAGACGAGCAAAAGAAATGAATGCAACTATTCCTACAAAATCCAGCATTATGGTTGGATTAGGTGAAACAAAAGAAGAAATTATAGAAGCGATGGACGATCTTCGTGCAAACAATGTAGAAATTTTGACAATCGGTCAATATTTGCAGCCAACCAAACATCATCTTAAAGTCCATAAATACTGGAGTCCACAAGAGTTTGAGGAACTAAAGAACATTGCCATGTCAAAAGGCTTTAGTCACTGTGAAGCAGGTCCGCTCGTTCGCTCCTCTTATCATGCTGACGAACAGGTCAATGCAGCAAAAGCGAATGCGTAATCATTTAAAATAGGCGAATAAGGGGAGGGAAGTCCTATGATGATAAAAATGACAGAAGCGGCAATGAACAAGCTAAAGGAAATGGCGGTCAATAGAGAGCAAACTCCTCGGATTGACGCCGAAGTCGCTGGCGGATGCGGGATGACTGTTAAGTTTTCAATTGTTTTTGATGAACCACGGCGAAATGATTTATGCATTGAGATGGATGGGATTCAGATTCGGTTGGATCGTTTTACAAAACGCTATTTAGATGAAGAAACACAAATTGATTATAGAGACGAACAAGGTTTTCTAGTTGGCGAAAGTTTTGCCTCTAGTGCATGTTCAATTGAATTCGATTAATAGGAAAATGGTTGATGTCTATTACTGAATGGAGCTAATAGCTGTTTATGAAAATATTAAACCAAGTTTTCCTATAGATATATTTACATATTTTTATAAAAGGAGACACCAAGATGACAAAAGAATATGATGTTGTTATTATCGGCGGTGGAACGGGCGGGTACGTTGCTGCCATTCGCGCTTCCCAATTAGGTTTAAAAGCGGCGGTTATTGAAAAAGGAAAAATCGGTGGAACATGCCTTCATGCTGGCTGCATCCCTAGTAAGGCTTTATTAAGAAGCGCAGAAGTGTACGCTCAAACAAAAAATGTAGATAAGTATGGTGTCATTGCCTCAGAAGTTGGACTTGATTTCTCAAAAGTACAGGCTCGGAAAGAAGAAATTACGGCTCAGCTATTTAAAGGTGTCCAACATTTAATGAAAAAAGGAAAGATCGATGTTTATGATGGGAAAGGTAGTATCTTGCAGTCAAAAGATGTTCTAGTGGAATTGAATAATCAAGAAGAGGAAATCATTTTAAGCCCCCGGAATATTTTGATTGCAACAGGCTCTCGTCCAAGAACACTCCATGGCCTAGAAGTAGATGAAAGCTATGTGATGACATCGGATGAAGCCTTGAAAATGGAGGAGCTTCCTAATTCGATTATCATTGTTGGCGGCGGAGTGATTGGAATCGAATGGGCATCGATGCTCGTGGACTTCGGATTACAAGTTACAGTACTTGAATATGCCGATCGTATATTACCAACAGAAGATCAAGATGTATCAAAGGAAATCCAGCGTTTAATGAAGAAAAAAGGTGTGAAAATCGTCACTAGTGCAAAGGTGCTGCCTGAGACACTTGAAAAAGGTGAGGGTGTTTCGATTAAAGCGGAGCATAAAGGAAAAGAAACGCCATTTTCTGCTGATAAGCTTTTAGTTTCCGTAGGGCGATTACCAAATACGGAAGGCATTGGGCTTGAAAATACTACCATTGATCTGGATCGTGATTTTATTAAAACAAATGAGTTTTATCAAACGAATGAACCAAACATTTACGCTATAGGTGATGTGATTGGCGGCCTGCAGCTTGCCCATGTTGCCTCACATGAAGGGATCATCGCGATTGAACATATGGCAGGAGAAAACCCTGCACCACTTGATTCTACTCTTGTTTCAAAATGTGTATACAGCAGTCCAGAAGTAGCAAGTGTTGGGCTCACAGAAGGAGAAGCAAAGGGAAAAGGGTATCAAGTAAAAACTGGTAAATTTTCATTCCGTGCCATCGGAAAGGCTTTGGTTTTTGGTGAATCAGATGGTTTTGTCAAACTGGTTGTTGAAGAGGGAACGAATAAGCTGTTAGGAGCCCATATGGTAGGTCCACATGTAACGGATATGATTACAGAAATAGGCCTCGCTCGCGTATTAAACGCAACCGCCATGGATATTGCTCATACGATCCATCCCCACCCGACATTGGCTGAAGCAATTGGTGAAGCTGCTCTTGCCGTAGATGGGAAGTCAATTCATGCATAAAATAACATCAATCATAATCCTAAGGATGGTGGAAGAGCAATGAACACAAAGGTAAAGCTGAACCGTGCAAAATTATTAATTTCTTGTCCGGAAAAGCCGGGGATTATCTCGACGGTAACGAATTTTTTATTAGAACACAAAGCGAATATTGTACATTTTGACCAACATACAACGGATCCACAAGCAGGAATATTCTTTATGCGGATCGAGTTTGATTTGGAAGAATTTGATTCTACATTTGAAAAACTTGAAAAAGATCTACATGTGATGGCGCGGGATTATGCTTTGGATTGGCAATTGAGCAGTAATGAAAGAAGAAAGCGAATGGCCATCTTTGTTTCCAAAGCGGACCACTGTCTCAGTGAGCTTTTATGGCGGTGGAAATCTAATGAAATTCCTGTGGATATCCCTATGGTGATCAGTAATCACACTGATTTAAAAGAATTGGTTGAGGGTTATGGTATCCCTTTTTATCATATCCCGCTGTCTCAAGAAACGAAAGGAGATGGCGAACAGAAAGCACTTGAACTATTGAAAGGGAAAGTAGATTTTATTGTTCTGGCCAGGTATATGCAAATTCTTTCTCCTAATTTCATTTCGCATTATCCTAAACAAATCATTAACATCCATCACTCATTCTTACCGGCTTTTGTTGGGGCAAATCCTTATGTAAGAGCGTTTAACCGAGGGGTGAAGTTAATAGGAGCAACTGCCCATTATGTAACAAATGATCTTGATGAAGGACCAATTATTGAACAAGATGTACAGCGTATTAATCATCGCTATACAGTAGCGGATTTAAAGACTGCGGGACGTCATGTGGAAAAAAGAGTTCTCGCCGAAGCCGTTTCCTGGCATGTTGAAGATAAAGTACTTGTTCATGGTAATAAAACGATTGTATTTGCATGAGTGGATTTCATAAGGTGGTTGCCCCTGTTTAAATGATCATTTGGTATCGGATGATAGGAGCCTAAAAATGGCTTAAAAGATAAGGAAGAGGGGATATCGGGGGATTTTCGGAAACACATGTAAACGAAAATCCTAGGAGATGGTGCTATGGCAGGAGATGAACATGTACTGGACTTTATTCATATCGTTTTAGCTATTCTTTGGATATTGATTTTTCTTCAAAATAAACGAAAGCGTACGTTAAACTACACACATATCATGCTGCTGCTTTTTGCCGTGGGTATATTACTTAATTCACTAGTGAAGTGGTCATAAAGGCTTACCTTCAATAGGTTAGGCAATTTCAAATTTGCAAATGAAAAAAAACGCTCAATGTGAGCATTTTTCAGATTGTCGAGAAAGAGTATTTTCTCGGCAATTTTTTATTCTCAGCATTTAATTATTCATTGTACCTGCTAATGGGCCTGTTGATTTCCGCTCTAGGCACTTCGCTTTCCGCGGGCGTGCAGGGG